>NZ_JANSJD010000009.1:0-116459 GCF_047462395.1 Synechococcus sp. H55.7 | reverse complement strand
GCTTTGGCATGATTTGCTCCCTAGAAATTGTGAAGCAATACATCCAGAATCAGTCAGAGGGTGCTATCCATCCCCACCGTATAGACGGTGGGGAATTCCGCACCTTACGTTAAACGTAGCCGTGCTCGGCCAGAAACTCCAGAGAAATGCCGCTCTCCGGCGGAGCCAGGCCCAACAATTTTTCCACATACTTGCCCAGCATGTCCGCCTCCACGTTCACCGGATCCCCCACCTGCAGCAGGGAGAGGTTGGTCTCGCGGTAGGTCTGCGGGATCACCGCCACCTTAAACCAGCAGCCCCCCTGGCGCGCCTCGGCAATGGTCAGGCTCACGCCGTTCACCGCCACGCTGCCTTTGGGCACGATGTAGCGCCCAATCTCCGCAGGAACTTTGAAGCTCAGCTCCCAGGCGTTGCCACTGGCGACCTGATCCCACAGTTGTCCCACTCCATCGATATGGCCGCTGACGAAATGTCCCCCCAGCTTGTCTCCCACGCGCAGGGAAGGTTCGAGGTTAACCGTGCGCGGGCGGGATCCCTGGCCCCAAACCGAGCGGCGCAGCGTTTCCGGCGAGACATCGGCCAAAAAGCCATCGGGCAGAATCTCCACCACCGTCAGGCAGAGGCCGTCTACCGCCACGCTATCGCCGTAGGCCAACTGCGGCTGTAGCTCTGGGCAGGTAACCCGTAGCTGTGAAGAACTGATCAACTGGGCTGTGCCGAGACTGCGCACCAAACCTGTGAACATGACTCTGCCCTCCTTAAGCTTTGCCAGCTGCTTTTTTGGCTTTTTGTTTTTCTCGCTCTTTGGCTCGTTTTTCAGCAGCTTTGGCTGCTTTTTCAGCAGCAATCCGCTCTTGTCGAGCTCTCTCTTTCTCTTCGGCAATCTTCTCCAAGTAGTAGTGGTAATCGCCCTGGTAGGCTACCAACTCGCCGTTGCGGATCTCGACAATTTTATTGGCCACTTTTGAGATAAAGTAGCGATCATGAGAGACCAGAATTGCCGTGCCGTCGTAATGCTGTAGAGCCTCTTCCAACATCTCCTTGGCTGGAATATCCAGGTGGTTGGTGGGCTCATCCAGGATCAACACATTGGCCGGTTGCAGCAGCATTTTTGCCAGGGCCAAGCGGGCTTTTTCTCCCCCACTCAAAGCTGCTACTTTCTTAAAAACAGCGTCGCCGCTGAAGAGAAAGCGCCCCAGCAGCGTGCGCACTTCCTCATTGTTCCAGTCGGGGACTTCGTCATGAATTGTATCGATCACGGTTTTGTTCAGATCCAAAGCCTCTGCCTGATTTTGCTCAAAGTAGGCAGGAATAACATTGTGGGGCCCCAATTTTGCGGATCCCTCGGTCGGCTGCTCCAGGCCGGTGATAAGGCGGAGCAGCGTCGATTTTCCCGCCCCATTGGGTCCTAAAAAGGCGACGCGATCCCCGCGTTCGATCAGCAGTTCTGCGCCCAAAAATAGAATTTTGTCGCCATAAATGTGGGTTAGGTTTTCGATCTTCACCACCTCGCGGCCACTGCGGGGGGCAGGAGGGAAGCGAAACCTAAGGGTGCGCACATCGCCAACCGGCGCTTCCACGCGCGCGATTTTTTCTAGTTGTTTTTCGCGGCTCTTGGCCTGGGTGCTGCGGGTGGCGCTGGCCCGAAAGCGATCGATGAAGGCCTGTTGCTTTTCGATCTCTTTTTGTTGTCGCTCGTAAGCCGACTGTTGCGCTTCTCGTTGCTCAGCTTTTTGTGCCAGATATTGAGAATAATTGCCTAGGTAGGTTCTGGAAACACCTCGCTCTGTCTCCACAATTTGGGTACAAAGTCGATCCAAAAACTCGCGGTCGTGGGAGACGATCACCATAGGGATCGTCAAGCTCTTGAGGTAGTTTTCCAGCCACTCGATGGTCTCCAAATCCAGGTGGTTGGTGGGCTCGTCCAGCAACAGCAAATCCGGCTCCTGTAGCAGAATCTTGCCCAAGGCGATGCGCATCTGCCAGCCGCCGCTGAAGGCGCTCACCAGGCGATCCCCATCCTGCGGCTCAAATCCCATTTCCGGCAAGATTTTGTCGATGCGGGCCGCCAGTTCATAGCCGTGTAGGCTCTCAAATTGCCGCTGCAGGCGATCCAGACGGCGCAGAAGGGACTCTAAGGTGTCGGGATCCGCCTGTTCCATCTGCCCGGTGACCTGGGCCATCTCCGACTGGATGCGGCTTTCTTCCCGAAAGACCGTCCACAGCTCCTCTCGCACCGTTCGGGCGGGATCCACCTCAAACTCCTGGCTGAGATAGACGATGCGCAGGTTGGCAGGGCGGATCACCTCGCCGCTGGTCGGGTCTTCTTGCCCACAAATGATCTTGAGCTGGGTGGTTTTGCCAGCCCCATTCACGCCCACCAAGCCGATGCGATCCCCGGGCTTGACCTCCCAGGTCACGTCCTTGAGCACCTCGCCGGTGGGGTAGATCTTGCTGATGTGTTCCAGTCGCAGCATGGGGTTCCTCGGTTCTGGGGGCCGACGGGGGAAATGTGGCGTTTTCTTTACATGCCTCACTCATCTTAGGCAGTCTTGGGATCCGCGTCCACGGGCCCTGGGCGGTTCCCGCTTCGTTTTTTCATCTTTTCATCTCGTCTTCTCCACTCGATGGTCGTTTTGCCGGTACCTGCTGAGGCCTTTAACATTTTCGATACTTAATTCGGAGCTTAAACTGTCCTTAACCACTAATAGAAAAAACTGAGCTAGTTTATAACTAAGTTTAGGGTAGCCCAAGATGGCCAGCACTATTGTTAGAAAGAGGGATCGGCTAATATTACGCTCGCAGAATGACTGGTTTTCGCTTTTTATACTTATATTTGTTGCATCTGCTTTCCTCTCATTTGCCACTCTTCAGGCTGCTAGTGTAGATAGCCTAGAGATATCTTGTGTAAAGAGGGGATTTAGGATGGCGGATTGTCAATTTACAACCATCCCCAAGCTTAGGATTTTTCCTCCTTCTAACAAAATCTACTCGGAAATTACAGGAGCTGAACATCAAACCGAAGTTGAAGAGTTTATAGATGATGAGGGAGATAAGTCTTATACTTATAGCTACTACCTAATTCTGTTCACAAGTGGAAGGATTTTGGATAGAGTGGAGGTCGATAGCAATAATCGCGCCCAATGGGCCAGTGAGCAAATCAATCAGTTCTTAGGCGAAGGCCAGGGAAGTTTAAACGTTGTCCACCATGATCTTCCGTCAAAATCTATGGATGCATTCTCTGCAGCCATTATCTTTTCATCCATTAGTCTAATTCCTCTTTTTATGTTATTTTTAATAATAAACTATGAGTCTGTTGATATTAATGGTCAGCTTAGAAAAGTTATAGTTACCCAGATTAATTTGCTGTCTAATAGAAAAACTTTTGTTGACTTCGAGGATGTCAAAAGTATTAGCCTCATAGAAAAAGTCGATAGTGATGGGTATAAGCTCTACGAGCTCAAACTTCAAACTAGAACGGCGGGTGAGATCACGTTGTTTACATCCTACATAGAAGAGAAAGCTGAGACTTTAGGAAGAGAAATTGCCACCCTGACGATGCGCCGCATTGACAGAAAAGCTCTTCCCGAACCGGAGAGGGGAGCCGCTGACTAAACGCCGTAGGAGCGTGCTTGCAAAAAAGTTTGGGACAGGAAGTTTAGCTCTTGCAAAATCCCCGAAAATGTTAAGAGAGCCCTAGGGAAGCAAAGACGCGATTTAGGGTTAAGGTATCTTTGATTTGCGTTTAAGCTTGTTGACGTGTTCTTCTTGGATTGTTAGACCCGAGGCAGTTTTTAACAATGTCGGGGTTCTTTGTATGAGGGTTGCGCCTGGATATGTTGCTCTGACTTTTCTAGCACTAGCGGTGGGGGTTCTCCTGTGCAAGCTCAGGTTCTTATTCGTGAGCTCCAGCGTTATACCGGGGTTTTGGTTGCCGGTCGGATCACGAGCGTTTTCGGCAACAAGTTTATTTTGGACGATGGAACGGGCCAACTGCTTGTTGACGCCGGCCCAAGCTGGTACCGCCAGATCCAACTGGTGCCCGGCGAGCGGGTTACGGTGCTGGGGAAGTACGACGATGAAGACTTCGACGCTTACCGGATCACCCGCGAGAACGGTGAGGTCATCGAGATTCGTCCGGCAAGCGGCCCACCACCCTGGGCGGGAGGTTCCCGCGATCCCAGATAGGGCTCCAGGTTTTAAACCTTTTCCAATGCTTGCTTGTTGCTGATCGCTGCCGATCCTTGTCAACACTGTCAGGGATCCTGACTCCAGGCGGTGTTTTTATTTGAAGCTGCTCAGGACGTTTCTCGTGCTCTGCGCTGCCTGTTCCTTGGCCCCAATCCCTCTTCCAATGCTTGGGACTGGGGGGGAGGACGCCGAGGGCCCAAAGCGGGTCTGGCGACTAAGGGATCCACTCCAGGCCAAAGCCAAAGCTGGATTCCTGTGCCAAGGTCGAGTTGCGCAAGCTATAGCGAGCAGAAAGGCGAAAGGAAGGGCTGATGGCGTAGGCAGCGGTGATCTCCGCCAGGGTGGCTTGTCCTTCTTCCTGAGGGGCAACCCAACTGTAGCTGCCGGTCAAGTCTGCCGCTCCGGGCGCCAGGGCCAAAACGGCAAAAGCCCCATAGCTAACGCCGCTGAGGCTGCGGTTTTTCTGTTCCAAGGCTCGATAGCCCAGTTGTGGTGCCAGATTGAAAGGGGATCCCATAGGGGCCAGAAAGTAGCGCATCTCCGACCCGTACTGGCGCACTTCTGGATGTTCGGAAGATTGGCGATAGTCACCGCTGAGGGTGAGGCGATCGGCCAGGCGCAAGTCCTGCAGGCTGATTCGCCAGTGAGAGGAGGACTCGAAACCGGCCTGCAGGCGGGTGGGCAGGACGGGGGTATTGCGGATTTCTTCCAGGAGATTGGGTGGATTTTGCAGCCAGCGGCGCAGCACCGGGCTATTTTCCAGAACTTGGCCCTCCAGCCCCAAATCCAAAGCGGCTGAGAGCGGGGCCGGCATAGGATCTGGAAGACTTGCTTGCGTCGAATTGGCCCAAACTGGCCACCCTGGCGTCAGCTCGGCCCCGAGGAGCAACAGACCCAAGCAAAGCCCTTTGCCAGATCGCTCCACCAACTGCAACCCTCGCCTATCCCGTTTTTAACTCTAGCTGCTTCGAGAGGGATCCTCCACAGAAAACGGGACAGCGGAGAACCGGGGGCGGCTCAATGACAACGGAAAACCTAGCTCTTTCGGCTGTGGGCAACAACCCGCAGGCGCTCGGCCAACTTTTGCAGTTGCCGCTCAAATTGTAGATTCTCTCGCTGCAACTGGCGAACTTTTTCACAGCTATAGAGAACGGTGGTGTGGTCTTTCCCGCCAAAATAATCGCCAATTTTGGGCAAGCTGAGATGGGTGTAGTGGCGCATCAGGAACATAGCAATTTGCCGCGCTTGGCTGATGTCGCGCTTGCGGGAGGATCCCAATAAGCTCTCCCGGTCAACACCGAATTCTTCACAGATGACTTCGATAATCATATCGGCGGTGATCTCTTTCGGCTCGCTGGGTGGATTGAGGATGGGTTGAATGGTCTCCACGCTCATCGGCAGGCCAGAAATGGAGACGTAGGCGACGGCGCGGATGAGGGCGCCTTCCAGCTCGCGAATGTTGCTGGTGTAGGTGGTGGCAATGTATTCGATCACCTCAGCTGGTAGATTCATCCCCTCGTACTCGGCTTTTTTCTTAAGGATGGCCATGCGGGTCTCGATATCCGGCGATTGAATTTCTGCAATCAAGCCCATCGAAAACCGAGAACAGAGCCGCTCCTGCAGACGAGGGATCAGGTGAGGGGATCGGTCGGCGGCCAGCACGATCTGTTTGCCCGATTCGTGCAGCGTATTAAAGGTGTGGAAAAACTCCTCTTGGGTGTACTCTTTGCCTTCGATAAATTGAATGTCGTCCACCAATAAAATATCCACATCTCGATAGTGCTCCCGGAAAGACTGCATGCTGTCTCGCCGGATGGCATCGATTAAATCGTTGGTAAAGCGCTCGGTGGACACGTAAAAGACCTTCGCCTGAGGATTGGCCTCCAGTTGGTAGTGGCCGATGGCCTGCATCAGGTGGGTTTTGCCTAGCCCTACTCCGCCGCAGAGAAACAGCGGGTTATAGGCGCGCCCAGGCTTGTCGGCTACGGCCAAGGCCGCAGCATGAGCCATGCGGTTGTTGGGGCCGACCACAAACCGTGAGAAGGAATACTTAGGGTTGAGATCTGGCGCTCGCATCGGCAGGCTGCCGCCGACTTCCAGTCCTAGGGTGGCGGGGGCAGGTAAGCTGCCGGCCTCGCGGGAGGTTGAGGCCACAGCCGTTGAAGGAGCTTCTTCCTCAACCAAAGCGTAGGGGGAAACCGAAAACTCCACCTGTAAAGGGATCCCGGCCACCCGCTGCACCACCTCAGTGATGGTGGAGGCGTAGTGCTTTTGCAGCCAGCCCCGCGCCCATTCGCTAGGAGTCGAGATGGTGAGGCGATTGTCCACCAACGACTCAGGCCGCGCCGTCTTGATCCAAGCCTCAAAGGTTGGACGGCTGAGCTGCACCTGTAGATGCCCCAGAGCTTCGTCCCAGAGTTGATCTAGGGAGATATCCACACCACACACCCAGAACGACACAGCCAAAGCCCAAAGAGAACAGGGGCGCCAACCCAGTGCCTCTGCTCTCTCGACTTGGACTTGGGATTCCCAATTTAGCTGCTCGGCGTGGGGCGGCCAATCTAGCAATTTTCCGTCGAGCCTGCTAGAATGGCACCTTGCTGATTGTCTGCAAGTGGACTGGGCTTCCCCCTCACCAGCCGCAGCAGGCCTTGTTGACATGATGAGTGGGTCTACACCATGACTCAGCGTACCCTTCATGGCACCAATCGCAGACGCATTCGCGTCTCTGGGTTTCGGGCCAGAATGCGCACAGCAACCGGGCGGCAGGTCTTGCGGCGGCGGCGGGCCAAGGGGCGTTATCGCCTGGCTGTTTCTTGAGGCGCGATCCGGCTTTAAGGGCAGGGCCCTTTGTTGAATTCAGGGTGGGATCCGCCACCATGCTGCCTGCTCCTTATCGCTTGCGGGATCGGCGAGCTTTCCAGGCGCTTTACCAAGCGGGGCAGCGTCGTTCCGGTGCGGGCTTGACCCTTCTGTTTCAGCCGATGCCCCCAGGGTGTGAAGGGATCCCCAGCCAGGTGGGGTTGGCAGTTAGCAAAAAAGTGAGCAAATCGGCGGTACGGCGGAACCGGCTGCGGCGTCGCCTGCGGGAGGCCATACGGCCTCTCTGTCCAAACCTAAAGCCTGGCTACCAGTTGCTGCTCATCCCCAAGCCCAACCTGCTCACCTACAAGTGGCCAGAGCTACAGGCAGAGGTGCATCGTCTTTTGCAAAAGGCCGATCTGCTCGTCGATCCAAGCCCAGATCCTGGGCCTTCTTAGAGGCTGGGCAGGCTGCACTACCCGTGCTAGCCTGGTGCCATCATCTGCTGCTGGTTGCACCAGATATGGGGTGGGATGTACATCAAGCGGATCGAGCTGACCCGATTCAAGTCGTTTGGCAGCACGACTTCGCTGCCCCTGTTGCCGGGTTTTACGGTCATCTCCGGCCCCAACGGCTCCGGCAAGTCTAACATCCTGGATGGGATCCTATTTGCGCTGGGGCTGTCTTCCTCACGGGGGATGCGGGCAGAGAGGCTTTCGGATCTGGTGCATTCCGGCAGCCTCAACAGCAACCGGCGGGTGGAGACCCACGTTTCCGTCACCTTCGATCTGGGGCCGGGAGAAGATGGCCAGCCCAGAGAATGGAAAGTCAGCCGTCGGCTGCGGGTCAGCCCCGGCAAGGGGGAGGATCCCGACTCCCTGCCCTACACCAGCACCTTCTACATCAACGATGTGCCCTGCACCCTGAGCGAGCTGCACGAGCAACTGGAGGCGATGCACATCTACCCCAACGGCTACAACGTTGTCTTGCAGGGGGATGTTACCAGCATCATCTCCATGAACTCCAAGGAGCGGCGGCAGATCCTCGACGAATTGGCGGGGGTGGCCACCTTCGACCGCAAGATCGCCCAGGCCAACGCCAAGCTGGAGGGGGTGCGAGAACAAATTGAACGCTTCCGGCTCATCGAGCAGGAATGGCAAGCCCAAAGAGAGCGGCTGCTCAAGGAGAGCGAAAAGGCGCAGCAGTACCAGCAACTGCGGCTGCAGTGGCAAACGCTGGAGCAGCAGCAACAGGTGTTGCTCTGGCGGCATTTGCAAGCCCAAGTGGAAGCAACCCAGGCAGCCATTCGTCAGCTTTTGGCAGCTCAGGAGCAAGCCACTGCTCAGGTGCAGACCTTGAGCGAGCAGTTGCAGCAGGCCGAAGCCGCCCTGAGCGAGCTGCAAAGCCGCATCCACGCCCTGGGGGAGGAAGAATACCTGCACCTGCAGGCCCAGATCGCTGCCGCCGAAGTGCAACGGCAACAGCTCAGCCAACAGATCGCAGCCTGGCAGCAGGAAATCGAGCAAGCGCAGCGCCTGCAGCAGGAGCGCCAAACCCAACAGCAGCACCTGCAGACAGAGCTGGAACACCTGCAAAGCCAACAGGAGCAACTGGCCCAAGCCCAGGGATCCCTGCAAGCCCAGGTGCAGAAAGCCCGAATCAGCCTGGAGCAAAGCCGCGAACAACTGCGGGCCCTGGCCCAATCTGCCGAGGCCTGGGTCAAGCAGCAGCGCTACCTCACCCGCCACCTCGAAGAGATCCGCGCCGAACAGGAGCCTCTGCAGCAGGAGCAAATTCGCTTGCAAGAGCGACAACGGCAACTGGAACGGCAAAGCCAGGAGACCCAGGCGGAGATCGCCCAGATCGAGACGTGGCTGGGATCCCACCTGGCCCTCACCGCCGAGCTGGAACAGGCCTGCCGGCAGTCGGAAGCCCAGGTGCAGGCCCTGGCCCAAGAGCTGGCGCAACTGCAATCCAACCTGGAGTTGGATCGCGCCACCCACGAACGGCTGGCCGCCGAGTTCCACGCCAAGCAGCGGCAACTGGACAAATGGGAGACCCGCCGCCAAGTGCTGCAAGAATCCCAGGGATCCCGCGCCACCCAGGCCATCCTGAGCGCCCGCCTGCCGGGGGTTTTGGGATTGGTGGCCCAGTTGGGGCAGGTGGATCCCCAGTATCAACTGGCGCTGGAGATCGCGGCAGGCAACCGACTGCACTTTGTGGTGGTGGAAGATGACAGCGTCGCCGTCAGCGCCATCAACCTCTTAAAGCGGGAAAAACTGGGGCGCGCCACCTTTTTGCCTCTGAACAAGCTGCCGCCCGCCCGCCCGCCCGCCCCCCTCAACTTAAACGGTCTGATCGACTACGCCATTCGTTTGGTGCACTTTGAAGAGCGCTACCGAGATGTTTTTGGCTTTGTGCTCGGATCCACCCTGGTTTTCCAGAGCCTGGAGCTGGCCCGGCCCTACATCGGCCAGCACCGCATGGTCACCCTGGAAGGGGAGCTGCTGGAAACCTCAGGGGCCATCAGCGGCGGCACCAGCCCGCAGCGACAGGGGATCCATTTTTCTGCCGGCGAACACTCGGAAGGGGAAGCCCTGCGCGCCCGCCTGGCCGATCTGGAAGCGCTGCTGGCCGCCCTCACCCCTCGCCTAAAAGCCGCCCAAGCCCGCGAAAAACAACTGGCCCAGACCCTGCTCCTGGCCCGCCAGGATGCCCTGCAAGCCCGGCAATATCTGGAGCGACACCAGGCCGATTGCCAAAACCAGCAGGCCCGCCTGCAACACCTACAGGGATCCCTGACGCAATGGCAAAGCGAAAGCCACCAGATCCAGCAGCGGCTGCACCAGATTCAACTCCGCTGGGATCCCTTGCAACAGCGCCTGGCCGACCTCACCCTCAAGCTCAGCCAACTGGAGGGATCCCCGGTCAACCAGCACTGGCAGCAACTGCAGCAGACGGTGCAGCAGCAGGAGAGCCACCTGGCGGAGCTGCAACACCACCTGGCCCACCTGGAGCGACAGCAACAGGAGAACCTCAGCCAGCAACACCTGAAGCAGGCCCAGATCCAGCACCACCAGGAGCGCCTGCAAGAGGGCGAACGGCGTCAGGCCCAACTTCAAGAGCAAATCGCCCAGGCCCAGGCCACTCTCGCCCAAATCCAGCAGCACATTGCCGAGCAACGGCAACAGATGGGCCAGATTGAAGCCCGCCTCGCCCACCTGCGCCAAGAGCGAGAGCGGCAGGAATTTCAACTGCGCGCCCAACAGCAGCAGCTCCAACGCCTGGAATGGGAACGCTACAACGCCCTCACCCAACAGCAAGAAAAAGAGGCCATCCTGGCCCAACTGCAAACCCAACTGCAAGCTGCGGCCCAAGCGCTGCCGCATCCCCTTCCCCCCTTGCCCCCCCACCTGACCCTAGACGAGCTGCAGCAGCAAAAACGCAAAATCGAAGAGCAATTGCGATCCCTGGAGCCGGTGAACATGTTGGCCATCGCCGAATACGAACAGACCCAAGCCCGCCTAGGGGATCTCAGCGCCAAACTGGCAACCCTGCACCAAGAGCGCACCGAATTGCTGCTGCGCATCGAGAACTTTTCTACTCTGCGCCGCCAAGCGTTTTTGGATGCCTTCCATGCCATCAACAGCCATTTCCAGACCATCTTTGCCCAGCTTTCCGAGGGCGAGGGCTACTTGGAATTGGAAAACCCAGAGGATCCTTTGGCTGGAGGTCTGACCCTGGTGGCCCGCCCCAAAGGCAAGCCGGTGCGTCGTCTCAGCGCCATGTCGGGCGGAGAAAAATCCTTGACGGCCCTCAGCTTTATTTTTGCGTTGCAACGGTTTCGCCCCTCCAGCTTTTATGCCTTTGACGAAGTGGACATGTTTTTGGATGGGGCCAACGTGGAAAAGTTGGCCGACATGATCTGGCAGCAATCCCGCCAGGCACAATTTTTGGTGGTCAGCCTGCGCCGCCCCATGCTCGAAAAAGCCGAGCGCGCCATCGGGGTGACCCAGGCTCGCGGCGCTTACACCCAAGTAATTGGCCTGGTCAACCCCACCGCTCACGTCGGCTAAAGCAGCCAGCAGGCGGCCATCGCGGCGAGATCCCATCTCGCTCGCTATCCAGACAAGAGCGTAGATTCCAAAAACTCCGCAGGGCAAACCGGGAGATTTTGGTGATTTTGCAGGGCCCCAAGGCGGAGTTATGAGCTGCGCGCCAAGACCCACTCCACCAGCGTGCGCACCCCATAGCCGGTGGCCCCTTTGTTGTTGTAGCCTGCATCCTTCTCTGTCCAAACGGGGCCTGCTATATCCAGGTGGGCCCAAGGAGTTTTCTCCACAAACTGCTTCAGGAACAGGGCGGCGGTGATGGATCCCCCTGAGCGGGGGCCGGTGTTTTTCATGTCGGCCACAATCGAGCTGAGGCCCTCGAAATAGCCCTCCTCCATCGGCATTCGCCAGATTTTTTCTCCTGAGAGGTTGGCAGCTTGCTGCAGCTCCTGGGCCAGCGTCTCATCTTGGGTGAACAATCCGGCAATTTCTTCCCCCAGGGCAACCACGCAGGCACCGGTCAGGGTAGCCAGGTCGAGAATGGCATCGACGCCCAGCTTTTCTGCAAATACCAGTGCATCCGCCAGGGTAAGGCGACCTTCTGCGTCGGTGTTGTTAACCTCGATGGTCTTTTGGTTGGAAGCGGTGAGGATATCCCCCGGATGGATGGCATGGCCGCTGATCATGTTTTCCGTGGCGGCGACAATGAAGTGCAGCTCCGCTTGAGGCTTGAGGGCGGCCAAGGCCCGCGCAGCCCCCAAAACCGCCGCTGCTCCCCCCATATCGGTTTTCATCATGGCGATGCTGCGGGAGTCGGTTTTGATGTTTAATCCACCCGAATCGAAGGTCAGCCCCTTGCCCACCAGTGCCAATTTGGTGACGGGATCCCCTTGTGACGGCTTGTAGGTGAGGTGGATGAACCGGGGCGGCAGATCAGAGGCTTTGGCCACACCCAGAAAGGCCCCCATCCCCAGAGCTTCACATTCTTCCTGCCCCAAGATCTCCGCCTCTAGACCGTATTCCTGAGCCAGTTGGCGGGCCGTATCGGCCAGGGCCAGAGGAGTAACGATGTTGGCGGGGGCAGCCACCAATTCCCGAGCCAAGATCGTCCCTGCAGCCATTTCAGTAGCCCGCTGCAGCGCGGCTTCGTAATCGGGGCGAGCCTGGGCCAACCCCGGCACCAAGAGGGTTACCTCCTGCACAGAAAAGCTGTTTTCCTCTTCCTGTTTGGCTGAAGATTTAAATCGATTGTCCCGGTGCGCCACCAATAGGCAGGCTTCGGCCACCGCCTGAACCACACGTACCCGATCCAACCCCGTCTCCGGCAAAGACAGCATCACCCGCTTGGCTTTTAAGCCATGAGCCTGGCGCAGGCCGTTGGCTGTGGCCCGTCGTAGGGCTTCTAGCGTCAGGGCAGCGGGATCCCCCAGCCCCACCAGCACCAGTTTGCGGAGCTCTCCGGTCAGGCGCAGGGCAACACTGCTGTTCGGCTTGCCCTGAAACCCTTGCTCCTGTACTGTTTCCGCCACCAGACCCGACCACACCTTTTCATCCCAAGAGGCGATCTCAGGGGGCAGAGGTAGGCGGCCATTTCCGCCAGAAGCCGCAAAGCAGTAGACCAGGGCACATTCCCCTTGAGTGAGTGGTGGCTCGCTGAGATGAAGCTGCATGAAAAACCCTTCGGTTACGCCGTTCACAAGCGATCCTCAGTCTATCCAATTTCACCGGCTCCCGGGATGGGGGTCTAGTGGGCGGGCCGGAAGATCCCGAAGCAAGAGGTGTAGCCGTGCAAAAAGGTGGATCCCCCAACTGGGCCGATCTCGCCGTTGCAAAAGAAGCCCCCCAGGGGTAGCTCCCCCAGCAATTCCCGAAACCGTTGCGAGTCAAAGTCGGGGGTGCCGTACAGCCCCTTGCCTCGTCCCAGACAGGAGAACATCAACGCCCCACAGGGCTCCGGCCTTGGTTGCGAGGGGCCCTCTGAGGAGTAGCTTTGCTGTAGGTTGCGCTCGGCACGATAGCGGCTGAGGGCCCACTGCAGATCTTCCGCCGAAGTCTGGGCATCGCGCAGATGAAATTGCACCGTTTGGCCGGGGCGCACCCGATCCCCGATGGCCATTGCCCCCAGCCGTGGATCGATGCCCAGGATCACGCGAATGAGAAAATCTCCCGGCGTCGGCTCGGATTTGAACTCGTCCATCAGCAGGCCGATAAAGAGAGCTTGGCGGGCCAAGCGTTGATCCGATGGGCTGAGCCGTTCGGCCAAATCCTGTAAGACCGCCAAAGGAGGACGCCCCTCTAAGCCGAGGATCACATTCCCCTCCGCTTCGGTGACGCGCAAGGGATCCCCGATGGGGCGACACCCCTGGGCCACTACGGCTTCCAGCACCACGTTGCCGGAAAGGGCCAACCCCACTGTGCCTACCCGATACAGCTCCCGCCGGGGTGTGGGGGTACGCGCATCCAGCAAGAACAGAGCATTGCCGCGCGGGCCGCGGCCGCCACTGGCCAATCCCCCCACCTTGACCGCCCCTGGATAGGCAAAATCCAACCCTTGCAGCAGCTCGGAGATGCGGGAGGAAAACCCATCCGCCAAGAGCAAAAAGTGCGGCTGGGTCTGCGGCGCAACTCCCACCAGATCGATCCACGCCGAAGGGGGTGCATCCAAGTCCGGCAATTGCTCCCCTTGCAAATAAAAAGGGCGCAAGGCTACATCCGGCAGCACCGCCAAAGACAGGGACAGGGCCGGCCCATCCTCAATTTCATGCCCCCCACCCACGATACCGCCGCCGGAGCAGCCGATCAAAACGTCCACCTCCAACAGCTCCGACAACAGGGGCAGCACGCGAATGTACTCGCTGGCAAAGGCCGCCGACACAAACAAAACCCCCAAGTTGGGCCGCAGAGGCTGAGAGGGGACATACCCGGTGAGCAGCCCCGGCAAGCTGCCGGATCCCACCGCCTGCACCTGTCGCGTCAGGGCGCTCTTCAGTTGGGCTGCCTGCAGCTTAGCCTTGGCTTCCTCCACCACCTGCCGCAGAGCCGCTTCCAGAGAAGGGAGCTGGGAGAGCGCGTTCACCCACTGCATCGGCGTGTTCCTACGGTCTGGAGTTTGCTTTTTTAGGCTAGCAATTTATGCCCGAACTGGTTGTTCGACCCAGGTTCTTTGGGGATAGGATCAGGGCAGATAGGGGCGGGGATCCACAGGTGCACCCCCGCCGGGGCGGACTTCAAAGTGCAGGTGCGGCCCTGTGCTGCGGCCCGTATTGCCCCGGCTCATGATCGTCTGCCCCTGCTGCACATACTGGCCCTGGGATACGTAGATCTGGTGGCCGTGGGCGTAGCGGGTAACGATCCCGTTGGGATGGCGAATATCCACGCGGTTGCCGTAGCCATCCCCGGCGTTGCCGGCAAAAATGACCTCCCCCTCCTGAACGGCTACAATGGGGGATCCCACCGGGCCGGGAATATCAACCCCCGCATGGAAGCGACCGCGACGGTAGCCAAAGCCGGAGGTGATTTGCCCGGCAACCGGCCAGATGAAGCCACTGCTGCGAGCCCGGGGAGGAGCTGGCGGCGCTGGCCGAGCTTGGGTCTGTCTCTGGGCTTGTCGGGCGGGGGCCGGGCGGGGGGGCTGCGTGCCCGGTGCCGGAATCGTCAGGCGTTGGCCAATGCGTAGCCAGTGGGGATTGCGCAGGTTGTTGGCCTCGATAATCGACCGCTGCGTTACCCCATAGCGAGCGGCGATCCGCTCGATGGTGTCACCGGCTCCCACCGTGTGGGTCAGGGAGCCACTGGCCAAGAGGGCCTGCCGTTCTTGCTGCATCTGCTGGGCCCGGCGCTGCTGCTCGGCCTGTAATCGAGCTTGCTCCTCGGCTTGGCGTTGGGCTTCCTCTTCCTGGCGGCGGCGCTCTTCCGCTTCGCGGGCCTTCTGGGCGGCGATCCTCTCCTTCTCGCGCCGGATCAGCTCGCCCACATCGCCGGGGATGAGTAGCCGCTGGCCGATGCGCAGATATTCAGGCCGATCCAGGGGGGTTGCCTCGATGATCCGCTGCTGCGGAACTTGGTAGCGGTTGGCAATGTCTTCCAGGGTATCTCCTGGCTGGACGGTGTAGATCAATCCCGGCTGGCTGGGGATCAGCAACTTCTGCCCCGGCTGCAGTGGCGTGCTGGCCTGCATACCATTGGAGACGGCGATAGCGGCGGCGTCGAGCTGGTACATCTGGGTCAGATGCCAGAGGGTTTCTCCCGGCTGCACCTCATGCTTGAGAATGCCTCGAGGCCCTTCCCCGGTTGGGATCTGGCCGGCCTCGAAGGCTTGCCGCAGTTGGGCTTTTTTTTGCTCGTAGTTCTGCTGCAGGGCGCCGGACAGCGTGTGCACCGAGGGCGGAATCGGCTCCGCCACCTGGGATCCCCAAGGGTGGCGATGCAGTTGTCGCTGCTGTAGGGTAGCGACCCCAGCCAAGCCCAGCATCAGCAGAAGGCTGGTGGCCCAAGCCGGATAACCCCGCCGCGCCGGCGCTGAATCCCCAGGCTCTGGCTGAGCTGTCTCAGCCTCGGTTGAGCGCCTGGCCGGCTGCAAATCCGCCATCTGCTCTGCCAAAGCTTCCGTGCAGGGATCCGCCTCCAGCTTCAGAAGCCACACCAGGCCCGTTAAGCTGAGAGAGAGGGCCAAACCGGCCCACCGGAGCCTCAAGGGGGCGGCAGGATCCCTGTCCCAGCCTTCATAGGCAGAAGGATCCTGAAGCGTTGGGATCTCGGGCGGAGAAAGGGGGCTCACGGCAGCACCCCTGTGCTCCAGCTCTCCCTGGTGGGGAGTTGAGAACGTCAATTTTGGGGGCATCCTCACACCAACAGGCTGACACTAGAGTGCAAGAGAAGAAGATGTCAAAATGAGGGGCACAGACCCCTTGTTATCCAACCCCACTGCGGTGGCTCAAGCCGAAGTGAAGTTGGATCATGAACAGGTTGGTTCGCACTCAGGTTAGGGTACCGTAGTTAACAAATCTAGACAAGCCTTTGCAGGTAATTTCGGCTAAAACGCTTACCCCACAATGATTTCAGCCCTTGGCCCGTTGAGATTTTGTCCAGCCTTATCCGATTCAGGGCAAAGTGTGCCACCTTACTTTTTTGAAAGATAGAGCCCACCTTGCTGTAGCTGAAACTACAAACTGGGGATATCAATGGACTTGGTTGTCTACAACACATTAACCCGCCGCAAGGAAGTGTTTCAGCCACTGGCAGCAGGGGGATCTGGGTTCATTTCTGCCGATCCTTCTCAGGGATCCGCCGAGGCGGCTGCTGGGGAGAAGCCCCTGGTGCGGATGTACGTCTGCGGCGTCACGGTTTACGATCTCTGCCACCTCGGCCATGCGCGCACCTATGTGGTCTGGGACATGGTGCGTCGTTACCTGGAGTGGCGGGGCTACCGGGTGAAGTATGTGCAGAACTTTACCGATGTGGACGACAAGATCCTCAAGCGGGCCCTAGAGCGGGGCGAATCGATGCAGGCGGTGGCGGAACGCTTCATCGCCGAGTATTTCCAGGATATGGATCGCCTCAACATCAAGCGGGCCGATCTCTACCCCAGGGCAACCCGATCGCTGCGGGCGATGTTCGAGCTGATCCAATCGCTGGAGCTCAAGGGCTTTGCCTACCGGGTACGGGATCCCCTTGCCCGTCAGGCGGAGATCCCTGCTTACGATGTCTACTACGCCGTCCGTAAATTCCCGGACTACGGCCAGCTCTCCGGTCGCAAGCTAGAGGAGCTGGAGGCAGGGGCCAGTGGCCGGGTGGGGGAGGAAGGGGCTGGCAAACAGGATCCCTTCGATTTTGCTCTTTGGAAGGCGGCTCCCCCTTCCGAGCCGGGGTTTGAGTCCCCTTGGGGTTGGGGACGTCCGGGCTGGCACATCGAATGCTCGGCCATGGTGCGAGAGACTCTGGGGGATCACATCGACATTCACGCCGGCGGAGCGGATCTCATTTTTCCCCACCACGAGAACGAGCTGGCCCAATCGGAGCCGATTACCGGCAAGCCGCTGGCCAGGTACTGGCTGCACAACGGCTTTGTCAACATCAACGGCCAGAAGATGTCCAAATCTTTGGGCAACTTCACCACCCTACGCCAGGCGCTTGCCGTCTATCACCCCATGGCCCTGCGGCTGTTCCTGCTGCAGACCCATTACCGCAGCCCGATTGACCTCACCGAGCCGGCGATGCAGGCGGCCAGCCACGGCTGGGAAACTCTCCAAAAAGGGATCCACTGCGCCCAGCAGTTTTGCCAGACGGCATCTCCCGATTGCGAGGCGATGCAAGCCTTTCAGGCGGCCATGGACGATGATTTTGGCACCCCTGGGGCGCTGGCCCTTGCTTTTGAGCTGGCCAAAGAACTGATCCGTGAGCACAACCTCTTGACCCACCAGGGCCACACCCACCTGCAGCCGCAGGTGCTGAGGCAGAAGAGCGCCGCCCTGCTGGAGATCTTGGCCACGCTGGGCTTCTGCTGGCCCCAGCCTGCCACCGCCGAGGGATCTGAGAAAGCCGTCGCCAATGGGGAACTGGCCAAGCTTCCACCCCTCGAAGAAAAGCAGATCGAGGAGCTGGTGGCCCAACGCACGGCAGCCCGCAGGGCGAAAAACTTTGCCGAGGCGGATCGAATCCGGGAGCAGTTAAAGGCCCTGGGGATCACCCTCATCGACCAAAAAGACGGCACCACCCGGTGGCTGCGGGAGTAGGGGTTGCCCATCACGAAGGGATCCCTAGGCCGGAAACGGCCTGGCGGTAGAACTGGCGCATCTCGGCAAACCACTCCACTCGCGAGGGATCCCAGGTGTAGAACATGTGGCCGCCGCGGTAGTGGCGCAAGAGAAGGTTGGCCTTGAGGCGGGGATCCAGCTTCATCAAGTCCACCAGGTGGTCGGAGGCAAAGTAAGGGGTGACCAGGTCGTAGAAGCCGTGGTGAATGCCCACCCGCAGGTGGGGATTGAGGGCCATGCTGCTGCGCAGCTCGTCCATGGCGCCAATAAACCCTTGCTTGAGTTCCCCTTTGGGGGTAAACCGCCAGGACTTGAACACCTCTAAGTTCAGGAGGTGGTAGGTCAAGTCTGTGTCCACCTGGAGGGTCTCCCGCAGGTGGCTGTTGATGGCGGCGGTAAAGAGGCGATCCACCCCATCCAAGGTGGGATCGGATCCCTCGAAGGTAGGCCGATCCGGAAAGGGATCCACCGTGGTGACGGAAGCATCGTACAGCCCCAGCACCAGCCGCTGGGAGCGCAACAGCTCGCGGGCAAAGCTGGCCGGGTCGATCCGACCGCCTTTGTGGGCCACATACTCAGGTGAGAGTCCGATCCCTGCCGCCATCTCTGTGTAGATGGCCTGCCGCTCTGCCTCTGGCATCGCCTCCCCCATGGCCAAAAGAGGCAACAGCCGCTGGCGGGCAAAGCCTTCTGCTTTGGGCAGCAAGATCTGCAAATCCTCCCCCCAGCCACACCGCCCGTGATAGGCTGCCGTGGCCACGTAAGAGGGGAACAGGGTTGCCCAGGTGCTGAGGTTGTAATCGGTGGTCTCCAGCAGCCCGAACTCGATGGCCGGCGAGATGAGAATCGCTCCTGACAGGCCCACCCCAAACTTGGCTTGCAGCTCCTTGGCCAGCCGCGCCACCCGAAATCCCCCGTAGCTCTCACCGGCAATGAAAATGGGAGAGAGCCAGCGCTTATACCGCGAGAGGAAGCCCTGGATAAACTCGCCCAAAGATTGCAAATCCCGCTCCACGTCCCAGAAGGGTGCTTCTTTGGGGGGCTCCTCCTCCTTCTCCTCCGGCTGAGTGGGCTTGGCCGCCGGATCGGATTTTTCCTGAGAACTTTTGGCGTCTTGAGACTCCTTGGGCAGGGCGCGGCTAAAGCCTGTCCCCACCGGATCGACGAAGACCAAATCAGAAAACAGCAGCCAACTTTCGGCGTTATCCACCAGTTGCACCGGCGAGGGCGGCAGGCTGCCGTTGGGCCCAAAGCAAATCCGTCTCGGCCCCAGGGATCCCATGTGCAAATAGGCAGAGGCGGCCCCCGGCCCGCCGTTGAAAACAAAAGTCAGCGGGCGGTGCGGGGAGCCAGAATCCTGCCTCAGATAAGCGACGTGAAAGATCTCAGCCACCGGCTTTTCTCGGCGGAAGAGCGTCTGCCAGCCAGCCACCGCCCTGTAGGGGAAGGACTCCCCCCCCGCGTTGAACGTGTGCTCTGTGGTGTGCAAGACAGGAGTGGACTTAGATTCTGCAGGCATAGAGACACGGGAGCTGCAACTTGCCTATCCAGTAAATCACAAGTTGCCAGATCTCCACCCCTGCCTTGGAACAGGAGCCGAGGGTTACAGGGTGAGCGGCGCTTCCAAGGTCAGATTAAAAGATTGGCCGGGGCGCAGCACCACCACCTGGGGAGCGGTAACATTGCCTACCACTACGCCAGCCGCTGCCCCTCCCAGGACATTGCCCGCCGAGACACCGCCGGTGATGGCTCCCAAAAGGGTGCCTGCGGCTGCCCCAATGGCCGCATCCTGGGCGATGGCCTCAGCCGAATACTGCCGGGGATCTTTCTCGTCGTGAAGAATGTTGGAAACAGCCCGCAGGCTATAGGTGCGACCCCCGAGGACGATGGCAGTGGCAACAAAGCGGGATCCGCCCGGCGCCGGCTCCATCTGCCCGAAGACGCGGCTGCCAGCCGGGATCACCAAACGCCCCTGGTTGTCGAAAATGTTTTGCGTGACGGCCACTTCCAGGGGATAGATGGTGTCTGGATAAAAGTATTGCGGCCCTTCGCTGCTGAGGCTGCCGACGGGAATGATCGTCCCCTGCTCAAGGCGGTAGGTGCCCAATTCAAAAAGCGGCTGGGCCACCACCGGCAAGGGGGCCAGCAGAGGGATCCCTGCCCAACCAATCACAGCGGCTGCTAAGATAGCTTTCATTGCAAATCTCCTAATTCTCCAGAGTTCTGGCGGGTGTCTGTGGCCTTGCAGGGGCAGTTGCCTTCCCTGTGCAGATCTCTCCATAACTTCTAGGTTATCGAATCAAAGTGTCAGCCCCTTTTCCGGGGTGAGTAGCTTTATCTACAACTTTGGGCAGTTTTGGGCAGCCCGAAAGCCTACTTGTTCAACTTGAATTGAGGCGCACGGCCCTCACCCCCAGCCCCTCTCCCAGAGGCCCAAGCGCTCCGCGCCGCTCACGCGACCACCCCCAGCCCCTCTCCCAGAGGCCCTCACCCCCAGCCCCTCTCCCAGAGGGAGAGGGGGGATGGGGCTCAAAAGTGCTGGAAGGCGTGCTGGCGGCTGAGGGGTTGTCCGTCACTCAACCACACCGTTCCCTGCGGATCCCAGCCGGTTACTTCCCCAATCCAGGTCGCCCCCGGCAACTGTTCCAGAAGGCGCTGGGCCAGCGCGGGCTCGGCGCTGAGCAACAGCTCAAAATCTTCCCCGCCGTAGAGCGCCCACTCCAGGGCTTGGCCCGGAAAAACATGTTGCAAAGCCGCCGAAATCGGGATCCGCTCCGCCTCGATCCGCGCCTCCACCCCACTGGTCTGGCACACCTGCACCAGAGCATCTGCCAAGCCATCGCTGGTGTCCATGCCGGCCAGGCGCAAAGGATCCGGGATCCCTTCCAAAAGGGGTAATAGATCCAAGCGCGGGCGCGGATATTGGTGCGCCCTGATTAACTGCTCTCGCTCGGCTGCCGCGGCTGAGGATCCCTGTTCGGGATGGAGCAGCAGCTCCAGGCCGGCCCGCGCGTCGCCATGGGGCCCTGTTACGATCAGCCAATCGCCCGGCTGGGCCCGTTTGCGCTCAATAGCCCGCCCCGGCTGTACCGATCCCAGAGCCGTGATCGCCACAAACCGCTGCGGCGACCGACACAGATCCCCCCCTACCAATTCCGCTCCCCAAGGGGCACAACAGGCTTGCATCCCTCGATAGAGCTCCTCCACCCAAGCCACCGGCGTGGATCCCGGCAGGCCCAGGCCCACCAGCAAAGCCAGGGGACGGGATCCCATCGCCGCCAGATCCGAGAGATTGGCCGCCACCGCGCGCCAGCCCACTGCATGGGCCGGGGTGGTCAAGTCGCTGAAGTGAACCCCCTCCACCAAGACATCGGTGGTCACCACCAACTGCCCCTTGGGAGCGGCCAACACTGCCGCGTCATCCCCCACCACCTGGTCAGGGCAGTAGCGCTGTACGATCTGCAATAGCCCTGCCTCGCCAATTGCTGAGATCTCCAGGGGAAAGGGATCGCTGCTTTGCTGAGGAGAGCTGTGAGAAAGACCGGAAAACAAAGGCACCTTTTGCGGACAAACAAAGCGGAAAGAGAGATCTGGATATCAGGATCCAATAGTGCCATGGGCAAGCCGGAGAACTTTATTCTGCCGCTCGCTGTCCAATCAAGGCATAGAAGGGATCCCCGCCTCCTCCTGCCAACAAGCTCAGCCAACCCATGGGGGCAGGCCGCTGGATGGCCTCGACAATCTCGAACCCCGGCACCGACTTAAAATAGCGCTTGACCAGCTCCACCCGCTCTGCTTCCGAGCTGTCCCGCCAAGCCTGAATCGCCTTCTGGAAAAACATGCGGTTGGAGAAGCTGACAATGAAAAGGCCCTGGGGCTTGAGGATGCGGTGCACCTCGGCAAACACCTCTTCCGGCTGCTGCAGGTATTGCACCGAAACCGTATTCAGCACCGCATCGAAGGATTGATCTGGGAAGGGCAGAATTGGGTTTTGGTTCAAGTTCTGGATGAAGAAGTGATGGAGCCGGGGGTTGGCCGCCAGTTCCTCGGCATTCATCCCATGCCCCT
Organism: Synechococcus sp. H55.7; assembly: GCF_047462395.1. Lineage (NCBI taxonomy): Bacteria > Bacillati > Cyanobacteriota > Cyanophyceae > Synechococcales > Synechococcaceae > Synechococcus > Synechococcus sp. H55.7. The sequence continues at coordinate 94,594 of NZ_JANSJD010000009.1, read as the reverse complement.
CCACATGGGCAAAATCCATCTCCGGCGGCAGATGAGAAACCCAACTGCTCATCAGATCGAGAATGCGGGTCTGGGGCCGCAAATACCGGCGGTACAGGTCGGTGAGCTGGCCGATAAAGCCGGCATCCACGTGGGTTACAAAGCGGGGATAGTCATAAAAGAAGGCATCGTCGCTGGGATCCAACTTGGAGCGCTGCCAATCTTCAAGAACCGCCATGACAAAAATCCTTTGCAAAGCTTAATCAAAGCTAACACTTTGGAACCCTCAGAAAGGGGGCGGGCGTGATAGCGTAGCAGGGCGACGGTGGCAATTTTGCGAGGGACTTCTTGCCGTGATGTCTGCGTCTTACGCTTCTTCGACAGCTCGCTCCTCTTCTGCCGCTGGCTTTGGCCTGCGCGACTATGTAACCGAGCTGCAGCTCCACATGGCCCTGCAAGCCCGCAGCCTCACCCCGTCTCTGGACGTTTCCCCAGCTCAGGACAGCCCCCAGGCCCTGGTGCAGCAGGCGCAAGCGGAGCTGGAGAAGTCCGTCTCCCGCCAGTGGCTTTGAGGGGCACAGCCTGAGCAGAGGTGCTCAAGCCAAACTCTTGCGCAGCACCCCCTGCACCAGCAGAACCGACACCACCACAAACCCCGTCAATAGGCCCAGGGATCCCGCCAGGGTGAGGTCGCCCCAGGGGGCCTGCAGTACCACATCGGCAAAGCTCCAATGGCTGCTGCGGTAAACATGTCGAATCGGCTCGATGGCAAAGGTGAGCGGGTTGAGGCTGGCCACCCAGCGCAGCCAGGTGGGCATAAAGCTGAGGGGAGCCAAAGCCGTGCTGGAAAAGATCAGTGGCAGATTCACCAAAAAGATAAAGGCCAGCAACTGCTGGTGCCCCGGCATAGCAAAGGCCAGGCCTAAGCTCAGGGCTGTAAAGCCCAAGACCAACAGGCCCACGATCAGGGCCACCACCGCCAAGCCCCGCCCGTCCGGGATCCCGGCTCCGAGGGCATAGTCTGCCCCCACGATCACCGCCGTCTGCAGCAGCGCCAAACTGACGATGAACAGGCTAGAGGCCAGCACAATGGAAAAGCGAGAGGTGAGGGGAGCCACCAACAATCGGTTTAAAAATCCAAATTCCCGGTCGAAAATCACCGGCACGCCGGCATTCAAGGCCCCGCCGAAGGCCGTAAACACGATCACCCCTGCCCCCAAAAACTGGGTGTAGTTTTGTCCGGCCCCGAAAATGCCGGCAGGGGCATTCTGGAACAAGGCCCCGAACAAAATCAACCAGAGCAGCGGCTGGATGATGCCGACCAGCAGGGTTGTGGGGCGACGCTGCAGTTGGATAAACAAGCGGCGGGCGAGGGCAAAGGTCTCCTGCCAAAAGTCGGCTGTAAATAGAGGAATTGGGTTGGATGGGGTTGGGGAAGCAGCAGAGGTCATACCAAGGCTCCTGCAAAGTTTTGAATGAGGTAGGGATCGGGAATCAGGGAAAAACTACTTCTTTTTGCCCAGGTTGGCTTCGGCGGCAGCCAGCTCCGCATCCAGGAGCGTTTGCCCGGTTGCCGCCAAATACACGTCATCCAAGCTGGGACGGGATTGGGTGCTGCTGAAGATCTCCAGCCCGTGGGCCTCGAGCTGGGCGCGGATCTGGCTGAGGGGATCCTCCCCATTGCGCTGCACCATGAGGTTGAGGGCGTTGCCCTGGGCGCTGTTGATCACCACTTTTTGGACAAAGGGCAGGGATCCCAGCAGTTCGGCCCCCCGCTGGGCCAGTTCTGGCGGCGCAAACTCCTGCAGCTTGAGAGTGATGCGCTCGCCGCCGACGCGGGCTTTTAGCTCTTCTGGCGTGCCTTCGGCAATTACCTTGCCGCGGTCGATGATGGCCACCCGGTCGGCCAACAGGTCGACCTCCTCCAGGTAATGGCTGCTGAGCACCACCGTAACGCCGGTGTTTTTAAGTTGGCGCAGAAAGCCCCAGATGGCCAGCCGGCTGGGGATATCCAGGCCCACCGTGGGCTCGTCCAAAACCAGCACCTGCGGCTGGTGCAGCAGTCCTGCCGCCAGATCTAGGCGTTTGCGCAAGCCGCCAGAGTAGGTGCCGATGCGTTGGTCGGCCCGGTCGGCCAGCCCCAGCAATTCCAGGACAGCGGCGATCCGCTCTTGGGCCAAGGGGCGAGGCAGGTGGTAGAGATCGGCCTGCAACTGCAACAATTCTCGCCCCGTCAGCACCTTATCCAAGGCCACCTCCTGGGCAACAAAGCCCAGCTTTTCCCGTACCGCCTTGGGATTTTGGTTGACCGGGATCCCGCACACCTCGATCCGACCTGCGTCAGGGCGCAGCAGGGTGCACAGGCAGTGCAGAGTGGTGGTTTTGCCGGCGCCGTTGGGGCCGAGAAGGCCGTAGATCTGGCCGGGCTCTACTTGGAAGGAGACATCTGCCACGGCCACTGTGGAGCCGTAGCGCTTCTGGAGTTGTTCTACCAAGACTGCAGGGGTATCTGACATGGGCATCCACCTTTCGCTCCTTCTAGGCTATCAAGCCGCTCAGGAGAAAGGGGGGGCGCCCCCTCTCGGCAGCTCTGTAGCCGCCGACTCCCTGGGATGGTGGGATCCAGACCGAGGCTCAGGATATAGTGGTTCAGGCGACGCTGAGGGGCTGCAGGTGGATTTTCGCCGATTTCCCGCTCAGCCCGCTCGCGCCGAACGGTCGCCAATGTCTGTTGTGGGGAGGAGATGAATGTTGAAACCAGAGCTCGCCCGCTGGCCTGCGCATCCCACCTGTGCGGGCCCGACTTCCCCTCTTCAATCTCTCATCCAAAATCTCATCAAACCCAAACTGGGATCTTTTGCAGCTTGGGCGATCTTGGCGCTCGGCCTGGTCGGCTGCGGCGAGGCGACAACTCCGCTTAGCCCGCTGGAAAATGCCTTTTTGCGAGCTGACGACTTTGAAATTACAGGGGGATCCCCGACAGCAGGCGGGGTGGGGCCCTACCTTCAGTTCAACGTGCGGCGGCAGCGGGACAACCAGATCTTGAATCGCCCCTTCAACGTCTATGTGGAAAATGCGGGGCTGGCGGAAGGGCGACCTCCTCTGGTCGATAACCAAAACCACCCCATCCTTCTCCAACGCTCGGTGGCTTTTTTGGGCAACGGCCTGGACTTGAACAGGGATGGCCAGCCGGATCCGCCTCCCAGAGAACCTCCCAGCCTCGACAGTAGCCCGCTGCTGCCCTATGCGCCGCCCAACAACTGGCAAAGCCGCGCCGTCCTCGCCTACGTCCCCCGCCAGGCCAACATCCCCGGACGGGGCCCCGGCGACCGCTTTGGCCTCTACTTCTCCTCCATCCTGTCCTACAGGGGGCAACTTCGCTTCCGCGCCCGCGACGAGCTGGGCAACGCTCCCGCCCGCATCTTTGAGGTTACTTATCCCCCGGCACCCAGCCGGGCCAACGTCACCGTCACCTTGGCCAACGTTAGCGCCAGCGCCCAAGAACCGGTGCTCATCGCCATCTGTAACCAGTTGGGGGCTGCTGCCGTGGTGGGCCTGCGGAGCGGCACCTTTACCGAGCTGGTGGATCTTTTGCCGGCCCCCAGCTTGCCGGTGGATCCCAGCTTGAGCGAGCCCATCCGCTACGTGGCCGAAGCCTATCAGTTCAACCGCGAGCGAGCCGTTATCCGCGTCTCCCAGAATGCTGCGGATCCCAGCCGCATGAGCGTTCCCCTCTTGGGATCCGAGGGCACAACCGGCAGGGCAGACTTGACGATGGTGAACTCCACCGCTGATCGGCTCACCTGCTTTAACGACCGGCTCTCCGATCTGCGCAATACATTTTCTGACTTCTTCAGATAACAATTAAGCCACAGCTTTCCACCTGCCGGTTTGCAGCAAGCGGAGCCAGTAAAAGCTGGAATGTACGGCCTGGCTTTCCCAGATCGTCCAAAGTCTGCTGAAGAAGCTAGCCGAAAAAACTCGAAAAATCTGTTCATGGCAAGCTTTTTTGGCTTTCCTGGCTTATTCGATTGCCCTATTGGCAAAATCTAGCCCTGACTTGGGCCTAACCCCTTTTCCTGTCGGATTGGATTGCGATATGCTGGTTTTCCAACTCTAAAATGTGATCGACTCCGAGCTGTTTTTCTGCCCATGAATCCCCATCGCTCCCAGGCTTCGGTTCCTATCCTGCAGGAAAACTGGCACTTTCAAGAGCGGGATGCCTGCGGCGTTGGGTTCCTGGTGGATCGCCAGGGGAGGGCCAGCCACGAGCTGCTGCAAAAAACCCTCCAAGCTCTCACCTGCATGGAGCACCGGGGCGGCTGTGGCGGCGACAACCAAAGTGGCGATGGAGCCGGCATTGCCACGGCCATTCCCTGGGCGCTGCTGCAGGCAGAGAGGGAGGAGATCCGAGCTTGGGATCCCCGCCGCAGTGCTGTGGGCATGGTGTTCTTGCCCCCGGATCCCGCCGAGTGCCAAGCAGTGCGGCAGCTCATCGACGACTACTTGGCCACCACGGAGTGGGGACGGCCCCTCTGGCGCCGGGTGCCGGTCAATCCGGAGTGCCTGGGGCCAATGGCGCGACAAACCCTGCCTTCTATCTGGCAAATGCTCCTCACCCATCCCAGGCTGGAGGGGGATGAGCTGGAGCGACAGCTCTATTTGCTGCGGCGGCGCCTGCGGCGGCAGGTGGAAAGCCGATTCGGCTTTTACTCCATCTATTTTGCTTCCCTCTCCTGCCGGCTCATCGTCTACAAAGGCATGGTGCAGTCAGCCGTGTTGGGCCAGTTTTACCGCGATCTGCACAACCCCCTCTACACCACCGCCTACGCCACCTACCACCGCCGCTTCAGCACCAACACCCTGCCCCGCTGGTCGCTGGCCCAGCCCTTCCGCTACCTCTGCCACAACGGCGAGATCAACACCTACCTGGGCAATGTCAACTGGATGGCTGCCCGCGAGCCCTCTTTGGCCCATCCCCTCTGGGGCGAGGCCATCGAAGAGCTCAAACCCGTCATCGATCCCGGCACCAGCGACTCGGCAGGCTTGGATGCGGTCTTCGAGCTCTTGATCGCGTCGGGCTACTCCAGTCAGCAGGCGATGATGGCGCTGATCCCGGAAGCCTACCGCCACCAGCCGGAGCTGCAGGATCACCCGGAAGTGGTGGACTTCTACGAGTTTTTCGCTGGCCTGCAGGAAGCGTGGGATGGGCCGGCGATGGTGGTCTTCTGCGACGGCAAAACCATTGGCGCCACTCTAGATCGCAATGGCCTGCGCCCGGCCCGCTACGCCCTCAGCCGCGATGGGTTGCTGGTGGTGGCTTCAGAAGCCGGGGTGGTTCCCCTGCCGGAAGCCGAGATCCTAGAAAAGGGGCGGCTGGGACCAGGGCAGATGCTGACGGTGGATCTGCAAAGTGGCCGGCTCTACAAAAACTGGGAGATCAAAGCTCGGGTGGCGGCCCAACACTCTTATGGGGAATGGCTCAAGACCTGCCGCGTCCAGCTGGCCAGCCAAGACTTTGAGGTTGCCCCGCAGCTTGCGGAGGAGCAGTTGCTGCAGGTTCAAACCGCCTGCGGCTACTCCTCGGAAGATGTGGAGATGATCATCGAGGAGATGGCGGCCACAGGCAAGGAGCCGGTTTTCAGCATGGGGGACGACGCGCCGCTGGCGGTGTTCTCCACCCAGCCCCACCCCCTTTACGACTACTTCAAGCAGCGCTTTGCCCAGGTCACCAACCCGGCCATCGATCCCCTGCGGGAAAGCTTGGTGATGTCTTTGGAGGTGTACCTGGGATCCAAAGGCAACCTGCTGGAGATCCGTCCGGAGCATGCTCGCCTGCTGCACCTACGCAGCCCGGTGCTCAACGAGGCGGAGCTAGCTGCCCTGCAGCGGACGCCTTTCTCTTGCCGGACGCTACCCATCCTCTACCCGGTGGCCGCTGGGCCAGAAGGGCTGGCCGCTCAGGTGCGAGCCCTGTGCCAAAAGGCGGCGCAGGCAGTGCGGGAGGGGGCCGAGATCTTGATCCTTTCGGATCGCGGTCTCAGTGCTGAGCAAGCCTTGATCCCGCCTCTGCTGGCCGTGGGTGCCGTCCACCATCACCTCATCCAGGAGGGGCTGCGCCTACGCGCTTCTCTGGTGGTGGAGACCGCCCAATGCTGGAGTACCCACCACTTTGCCTGCCTGATCGGCTATGGGGCCAGCGCCGTCTGCCCTTACCTGGCCTACGAGGCGGTGCGCCAGTGGTGGCACAAGCCCAAGACGCAAACCCAAATGGCCGCCGGCAAGCTGCCCCAGCTCTCTTTGGCCGAAGCCCAACTGAAGTACCGCACGGCCATCGAGGCGGGCTTGCTCAAGATCCTCTCCAAGATGGGCATTTCTCTGCTCTCCAGCTACCACGGGGCGCAGATCTTCGAGGCCATCGGCCTCAGCCAAGAGGTGATCGAGCTGGCCTTCCGCGGCACGGTATCCCGGGTCGGGGGGATGACGCTGGCAGATCTGGCCCGCGAGGGCATGGCCAACCACTGCCGCGCCTTCCCCGAGCTGAGCGCGAAAAAATTGGAGAACTTTGGCTTTATCCAAGCGCGGCCCAAGGGGGAGTACCACATCAACAGCCCGGAGATGGCCAAGCTGCTGCACAAGGCCATCGCCTCAGGACAGCCCGACCACTACGAGATCTACCGGGCCCATCTGCGCCACCGCCCCCCCACAGCCCTGCGGGATCTGCTGGACTTTCGCAGCGACCGGGATCCCATTCCCCTAGAAGAGGTAGAGCCGGCCACCGAGATCTTCAAGCGCTTTGCCACAGGAGGGATGTCGCTGGGAGCCCTCAGCCGCGAGGCCCACGAGACCCTAGCCATTGCCATGAACCGCATTGGCGGCAAGTCCAACTCCGGCGAAGGTGGAGAAGATCCGGAGCGCTACATCCCCATCACCGATGTGACGCCGGAGGGCACCTCGGCGCGCTTCCCCCACCTGAAGGGCCTGCGCATGGGGGACAACGCCAGCTCGGCAGTGAAGCAGGTAGCTTCGGGCCGCTTTGGCGTGACGCCAGAGTACCTGCTCAACGCGCGGCAAATCGAGATCAAAATTGCCCAGGGAGCCAAGCCGGGCGAGGGCGGACAACTGCCGGGCAAAAAGGTCAGCCCCTACATTGCCAAGCTGCGCCGCTCCAAGCCGGGGGTGACCTTGATCTCGCCGCCGCCCCACCACGACATCTACTCGATTGAGGATCTGGCCCAGTTGATCTTCGACCTGCACCAGGTCAACCCGCAGGCGCAGGTGTCGGTGAAGCTGGTGGCGGAGGTGGGCATCGGCACCGTGGCGGCGGGGGTGGCCAAGGCCAATGCCGACATCATCCAGATCTCCGGCCACGAGGGGGGCACGGGGGCTTCTCCTTTGAGCTCGATCAAACACGCGGGGGCGCCCTGGGAGCTAGGCCTGGTGGAAGTGCATCACGCCCTTTTGGAAAACGGCCTGCGGCAGCGGGTGATTCTGCGGGTGGACGGCGGCATTCGCACCGGCTGGGAAGTGGTGATGGCGGCCATGCTGGGGGCGGAAGAGTTTGGCTTCGGGACAGTGGCCATGATTGCCGAGGGGTGCATCATGGCGCGGGTCTGCCACACCAACAACTGCCCGGTGGGGGTGACCAGCCAGAAAGAGGAGCTGCGCAAGCGCTTCCCCGGCACTCCTGACCAGGTAGTAACTTTCTTTACCTTTGTGGCCGAGGAGGTGCGCCAAGTCCTAGCCCAACTGGGCTACCGCTCCTTGGAGGAGGTGATCGGCCGGGTGGATCTACTCTGCCCCCGTACCGACGCGGCTCTGGAGAAAACCCAGTCCCTCAACTTGGACTATCTGCTGCGGACTCCCCCCGGCTTCGATCCCCACCAGCGGCCCGAGTGGATAGACCATGAGCTGGTGCATGGCAACGGCCCGGTGCTGGACGAGGCAATCCTGGCGCGGCCCGAGGTGCAAAAGGCCATCGAGACCTGCGACACAGCTACAGTGGAGCTCCCCATCGCCAACACGGATCGCTGCGTGGGCGGACGCATTGCCGGCACCCTGGCCCGGCTGTATGGGGATACCGGCTTTGCCCGACAAGGGGGGCTGCTGGATCTGCGCTTTGTGGGCAGCGCCGGCCAGAGCTTTGGGGCCTTTACCTTGGCGGGCATGCGCCTGACCCTGACGGGGGAAGCCAACGACTACGTGGGTAAGAGCATGTGTGGCGGTGAAATTGTCATTCTGGCTCCCCCAGAAGCTCCGCGGGATCCAGCAGAAAACGTCATCCTAGGCAACACCTGTCTGTACGGGGCCACCGGCGGATCCCTGTTTGCCAACGGCCAGGCAGGAGAGCGCTTTGCCGTGCGCAACTCCGGCGCTCAGGCGGTAATCGAGGGATCCGGCGACCACTGCTGCGAATACATGACCGGCGGCGTGGTGGTGGTGCTGGGGCGGGTGGGCCGCAACCTGGGGGCGGGCATGACCGGCGGCCTGGCCTACGTGCTGGACGAGGAGGGCAATTTCCCCGCCAAGGTCAACGGCGAGATCGTGCGCATCCAGCGGATACAGACGGCGGCGGCGGAAGCGCAACTGAAGGGCCTGATCCAGGAGCACTACCGCCGCACCCATTCCCCCAAAGCCGAGCGCATCCTGCAGAACTGGGAGCGCTACTTGCCCCTGTTTTGGCAGGTGATCCCGCCTTCGGAGGAGGGGAGTGAGCTGACGGATCCGGCGCAATCCCAGCCGGTGGCGCTGCCGTCGTAGGGGATCCGGGGCCTGTCGGTAACACTTCTTATCCCCTCGACGGCCAAAGAGGCTGGTAAACTGCGAGTGTATCCTGGCCTTTTCATCCTGTAACCCCTATGAGTTCCACTTTGCAAGCTGCCCAAACCCAGGCGCGAGTGCCCACTGAGACCATCCTGACACCGCGCTTCTACACCACCGACTTCGAGGCCATCGGCAAGATGGGGTTAGGCGATCGAGAGGCCGACTTCCGGGCCATCCTGGAGGAGTTTCGCGCCGACTACAACCGCCACCACTTTGTCCGCGGCGAGGAGTTCAACCAAGACTGGGAAAGCCGGCTTGATCCGGAGGCGCGGCGGCTGTTTGTGGAGTTTTTGGAGCGCTCCTGCACGGCGGAGTTCTCTGGCTTCCTGCTCTACAAGGAGCTATCTCGCAAGCTGAAGGAGACCAACCCGGTTTTGGCTGAGTGCTTTGCCCTGATGAGCCGCGACGAGGCCCGCCACGCCGGCTTCCTCAACCGCGCCATGGGCGACTTTAACTTGGCCTTGGACCTGAGCTTTTTGACCAAGCACAAGTCCTACACCTATTTCGCGCCCCGCTTCATCTTCTACGCCACCTATCTCTCCGAGAAGATCGGCTACTGGCGCTACATCCTTATCTACCGCCACCTCGAAGCTCACCCCGAAGACCGCATCTACCCCATCTTCAACTTCTTCAAGAACTGGTGCCAGGACGAGAACCGCCACGGCGATTTCTTTGCCCTCATGCTCCTGAGCCAGCCGCGGCTGCTCAAGGGATGGGTGGCGGAGCTGTGGTGCCGCTTCTTCCTGCTGTCGGTGTTTGCCACCATGTACCTCAACGACGTGGGCGAGCGCCCGGATTTCTACCGTCTCATCGGCCTGGATCCCCATACCTACGACATGGAGGTGATCTACAAGACCAACCGCGAGGCGGCCAAGGTCTTCCCGGTGGTGCTGGATGTGGAGAACCCGGAGTTTGTGCGCCGGCTGCAGAAGTGCGTGGCCAACAACGCCAAGTTGAGGGAGATTGCCCGCGGATCTGGCCCCTTCAAGGGCCTGCGCAAGCTGCCCCTTTACCTCAACAACGCCTACCAGTTCCTGCGGCTGTTCCTGCTCAAACCGCGCAAAGCTGGCTTTTACTTGTGGGAGCAGCCGGAGCCTCGTTTTGAAGAAGCGCCTGTTTCTGCTTGAGCGGCTCTTGATTCCAGCTCAGTATCGGTAAGCCTCGTAGGTCAGCCATGAACATCGCCGCCGAGATTACGCCCCTCTTTTTGTTGGGAACGCTGGCCTTTTTGGGGTGGGGGTTCTGGCGAGCCCGCCGGCGGGGATCCCTGGCCGTCTGGGTGTGGTTCCAGGGATCCCTGCTCCTTTTGCCGTGGGTGGTCTTCCTGGGGCTGCTGCTGTTTGGGGTTTACCTCAGCTTTGCTGGCTTCCTGCTGCTATTGCTGGTGTTCACGGGGCTCTACATTGCCGTGGGGCGCAAAACCCGCCAGTTGGCCCAGCAGGAGCTGCAGGCGCGGCGGCAGCAGTTGGCCCAGATGGAGGAGCGGCAGGAAATCCCCTCGGAAGGGGCTGGGGAGACGCCTGTCGAGCAACCTTTGGTCTTGCGGGGCATCTCTGCGGAAGATTTGCAGGCGATTCAATCCATCTTCGGTCTGGACACCTTCTTCGTCACCGAGACCATCCCCTATGGGGAGGGGGCGATCTTCAAGGGCAACCTGCGCGGCGAGGCAGAGGTGGTGGTGCCCCTGCTGACAGAAAAGCTGAACGAGCGGCTGGGCAGCCGCTACCAACTGTTTTTGGTGGAAGATGCCTCGGAAAAGCCGGCGGTGGTGGTCTTGCCGGATGAGATCGTCAACTACCGCGCCTCGACAGGGGCACAGATCCTGGCTGCGGGCCTAATGATAGCTAGCTTTCTGGCCACTTTGGAGGTGGGGGCAAATCTGTTGGGCTTTCGGCTGTTGGAGGCGCCGGGGCGCTGGGTGGAGGCCCTGCCGGTGGCGGCGGGGATCTTTGCCATTTTGCTGGTGCACGAGACCGGACACCGCTGGATGGCCGGCAAGTACGGCGTACGCCTCAGCCCAGCTTTTGTTATTCCCAGTTTGGGGATCGGCACGCTGGGATCCCTAAACCGCATCCAGTCGCCGGTGCCCAACCGCAAGGCCCTGTTTGACATTGCCTTTGCCGGCCCGGCGGCGGGGGGTCTCCTTTCCTTGGTGGTGCTGCTGGTTGGCCTGAAGCTCTCCGGCTCCGGTGGCCTATACGTGCCCACGGAGATCTTCCGTAGTTCCATCCTGGTGGGCACGCTGGCGCGGCTGGTGCTGGGATCCCAGTTGCAGGCGGAGCTGGTGCCCATTCACCCCTTCGTGGCCGTGGGCTGGATTGGCCTGGCCATCACCGCCTTGAGCCTTTTGCCGGCAGGGCAGTTGGACGGCGGGCGGATCGTGCAGGCGGTGTACGGGCGCAAGACGGCGGCACGTGCCACAGTGATTACCCTGATTGCCCTGGCGGTGGCGGCCATCAGTAACGTTTTGGCTCTCTACTGGGCGCTGCTGATTCTCTTTATTGCCCGCGAGCCGGAGCGTCCGCCGCAGGATGAGATTACCGAGACCGACGGCCAACGGGATGCCTTGGCGCTGCTGGCCCTCTTTTTGATGGTGATGACCCTGCTGCCCATTGCCCCGGCCTTGGCGGGCTTCCTCAACCTCCCCAACGGCTAAAGTCTGGGAAGCTTGATGTCGCCGCCGGGAAAGGGCTTTGGTCCCAGCCGAGATAATAGAGAGAAGCACCTGCAGCGCCTGCTGCTTCAGGCTGTCCACCATCACCAGGCGGGGCAACTGCAGGAGGCCATCTCCCTCTACCAACAGGTGTTGCAAGCCCAGCCCGCCCACCCGGAGGCGCTGCACCTCTTGGGGGTCTGTCGGCAGCAGCAGGGATCCCTGGAAGAAGCCATTGCCCTGATGCAGCAGGCCTTGGCGCAGCAGCCGTGGTTTCCCGACGCCCACTTGAATTTGGGCATTGTTCTCAAGCAGGCGGGGCGGCTGGGGGAGGCAAAAGCCCACCTCCAGCAGGCCTTGGAGCAGGGGGGACCGGATCCGGAAGTTCTGTACCAGTTGGGACTGGTGCTGCGGCAGCAGGGGGAGTTGGAGGCGGCCCTGGTGCCGCTGAGGCAGGCTCTGGAGTTGCAGCCAGACTTTGCCGATGCCGCCTATACGCTGGCCATCCTGTTGCGGGATTGTGGCCGGGAGGAGGAAGCTGCCGAGCTGTTCTACCGCCTCTGGCAAGCCGATCCGGCCGATTTGGCGGCGGCCCTGGGCTGGTGTGTCAGCCAGTTGCCCCTGCTCTACGACACCTCTGAGCAGATCCCAGTTGCCCGGGAGCGCTACCGCCAGGCCCTGGAAAAGGTCAGGGCCCGCTGGGCACAACTGCCGCGGGATCCCAAAACCCTGGAGCGGGCGGCTGCTGGTGTTGGCTCCGTCCAACCCTTCTTTTTGCCCTACCAGGGCCAGAACGACCGCGAGCTGCAGCACCTGTACGGATCCCTGGTGGGGGAGGTGATGGCGGCCCGCCACCCCCAGCCCCCCGTTCTCCTGCGGCGCCGTCCTGGGCGGCTGCGGGTGGGCATCGTCTCCGGCCTGTTCCGGGATCACTCTGTTTGGAAGATCCTGACCCACGGCTGGGTAGAAGCTTTGGATCGCTCCCAAGTGGCCCTCTACGGCTTCCACACCTCGGCCGTCCAAGACGAGATTACGCGCTCCCTGCCACCGCGTTTTGAGCAGTTTATAGCCGGATCCCGCAGCTTGGCGGAGTGGCAGGCGATCATTCGAGAGGCGCAACTGGACGTGCTCCTCTACCCGGAAGTGGGCATCGATCCCGTCTGCGCCCAGTTGGCCGCCTTGCGTTTGGCCCCTGTGCAGGCCATGGCCTGGGGACATCCGCAAACCTCTGGCCTGCCGACGCTGGACGTTTTCATCAGCAGCGAACTGATGGAGCCGTCGGATGGGACCAGCCACTACACCGAGCAGCTCCTGCCCCTGCCCGGCATCGGCACCTACTACATTCCTCTGGCTATTGACCCCGCCCCTGTGGACTGGCCAGCCTGGGGTATGGATCCCGATAGGGTGCTCTACCTCTGCGCCCAATCTCTGTTTAAGTACCTGCCCCTGTACGACGAGGTCTTCCCCCGCATTGCTCGGGAGGTGGGGCGGTGTCAATTCCTGTTTTTGCGGGGCCGACTCTCCCAAGGGATCCGCCAGCGCTTTTGGCAACGGCTGCAGCGGGCCTTCCGCGCCTACGGCCTGGCCGCGGAAGACTATGTGCTGCTGCTGCCGGAACTCTCCCCCGCCCAATATGCCGCCTACAACGCCCTGGGAGATGTTTACCTGGACAGCATTGGCTGGTCTGGCGGCAACACCACCCTGGAAGCCCTGCCCCACGGGCTGCCCATCGTCACGCTGCCGGGATCCCTGATGCGGGGTCGCCACACCCACGCCATTCTGCAGCAGATGGGGATCCACGCAACCATCGCCTCTAACCTAGATGAGTATGTCCAGATTGCCGTGCGGCTGGGCCTGGATGACCGCTGGCGCGAACAGATGGGCCAGCAGGTAAAAGCCCGCCAGGAGCGCGTCTACCGGGATCCGGCCCCCATCCGCGCCCTGGAAGCCTGGTTGCAAAGCTTATAGGTGCGAGAAATCACAGTCGTTTCAAACAAGATTGAGACGCCCTCACCCCCAGCCCCTCTCCTTTGTGGGAGAGGGGAGCTAGAGATCAACCAGCAAGCTATTCCATAACTGCTTGCTATAAAAAAGGGATAGAGCGGCAAGGGATCTACATGGCCGGTTAGGAGCGCAGCGCCCGCACAAAGGCCACCCAACCCAGGCTGAGATAGCGCTCCAGGTGCAACCCCACCTGCTGAAAGTGCTCACGCAACTGGGTTTCTGAGAAAAACCGAAGGCCGCTTGCTTCCAACCACCGCTGCACCATCTGCCCCCATCCCTGCACCTGCTGGCTGTGCATCGAGACAAACACCCCTCCCGGTTGCAAAACACGGGCAACTTCCCGCAGACAGGGATGCAAAGGCACTTCGTTCAGGGTGGCGCCGCTGATCACCGCCCCAAACGTTCCAGAGGCGAGGGGAAGCTGTTCGGCTCGGGCCCGCACCAGGCTGTAGCGCTGCCAGTGGGGCTGCGCCTGTTGGGCTGCCTCGGCCAATACCCCTGCCGCATTGTCCAAGCCGATCACCGTCCGCTGCGGATCCCTGGCCAGGAGCAAGCGGCTCCAGTACCCCCCTGCCGTGCCCAAGTCCAAGACGGGATCCGCCTCGCCCACCAGTTCCGCCAGCAATTGGCCTTCCCGCTCGCTGCCGAAGCTCTCTCCCGACAACAGCGACAGTGCCCAAGGCCGCCAGAGGCGATCGTAGCCCCAGGCAAACCCGGGCAGATGGGCAATGGCCTGAGCGGGAGTGAGCGGCCAGTCCGGCAAGGTGGCCAAAAAATCCACCGCTCCAAAGGCGGTGATGGGGTAAATTTGCCCGCAACTGGGACAGTAAACCCGATCCGCCGCGGATCCCGGCTCACGTCCCGGTGACAGGTTCAGCCCGTCTTGACCACAGCTCAGGCAGCGGTAGAGGTGAACCGGCAAAGCAGAGAGCATGAGACAGCCCAACGCAACCCACAACCCGCAAGGCAAAGAGGGCAGCCGCCGGGACCCAACCCCCAACAACCGCCCTCCCAAGTTAATCCATGCAACACCCCAGACCAACCATCTAGAGAGGATCCCTCAGATCAACTTTGGACTGGGCAAGCCGACCTTCTCTGGGATGGGCACATACTCTGAGACAATCGCCCGGAACTCGTCCCCATCCAACGTCTCCCGCTCTACCAAAGTATCGGCCAGGCGATCCAGCAGAACGCGGTGTTCCAACAAAATTTGCTTGGCTTTCTGGTAGCAGCTCTCCAGGATCTGCCGCACCTGGCGGTCGATCTTGGCGGCCACGTCCTCGGAGTACTCGACGCGGTTCATCCAGCCGCCGCCCAAGAATACCTCGTTGTTGGGCGGATCCAACATCAGCGGCCCCAGCTCGGACATGCCAAAGCGGGTCACCATCTGCCGCACCAGATTCGTGTTCTGCTGCAGGTCGTTGCTGGCTCCGGTGGTCACTTCCGAGTAGCCGAAAACGATCTCCTCAGCCGCCCGACCGCCAAAGCCCACAACCACCCGATCCAACAGCCAAGCGCGGCTGTACATGCCGGAGTCGATCTGCTCTTCGTTAGGCAGTTGCTGGGCAAAGCCACCCGCGCCGCCGGAACGAGGAATAATCGTCACCTTGTTCAAGGGATCCGCATGGGGCAGCAGCGTCATCAGCAGAGCATGGCCGCACTCGTGGTAAGCGATCAGGCGCTTGCTCTTGCCGTCCAATAGCGGCGGCTTGGTCAGGCC
Organism: Synechococcus sp. H55.7; assembly: GCF_047462395.1. Classification (NCBI taxonomy): domain Bacteria; kingdom Bacillati; phylum Cyanobacteriota; class Cyanophyceae; order Synechococcales; family Synechococcaceae; genus Synechococcus; species Synechococcus sp. H55.7. The sequence continues at coordinate 79,415 of NZ_JANSJD010000009.1, read as the reverse complement.
GATGGTGATGCGGTCGATGGCATCGTCGATGTCTTGGTTGGTGATGGCCATGCGCTGACGGCGGGCCGCCAAAATGGCTGCCTCATTGAGCAGGTTGGCCAGATCCGCACCAGCAAAGCCGGGAGTGCGGCGGGCAATGGCCTCCAGGCTGACCTCTTCTGCCAACTTTTTGTTGCGGGCATGCACGCGCAAGATCTCGTAGCGCCCCTTAAAGGTGGGCCGATCCACCGTAACCTGGCGGTCAAACCGCCCCGGACGCAGGAGAGCCGCATCCAACACATCCGGGCGGTTGGTGGCCGCAATCACGATGATGCCGGTGTTGCCCTCAAAGCCGTCCATCTCCGTGAGCAACTGGTTCAGGGTTTGCTCGCGTTCGTCGTTGCCACCGCCGATGCCGGCCCCCCGCTGTCGGCCCACCGCGTCGATCTCGTCGATGAAGATGATACAGGGAGCATTCTCCTTGGCCTTCTTGAAGAGATCCCGCACGCGAGAGGCCCCCACCCCGACAAACATCTCCACAAACTCAGAGCCGGAAAGGCTGAAAAAGGGCACCCCTGCCTCGCCAGCAATGGCTTTGGCCAAGAGGGTTTTACCCGTCCCCGGCGGCCCCACCAGCAACACGCCTTTGGGGATCTTGGCCCCCACCGCGGTGAAGCGCTCCGGCTTCTTCAGAAAGGTAACCACCTCTTGCAGCTCTTCTTTGGCCTCTTCGATCCCGGCCACATCGTCGAACTTAACACCGGTTTTGGCTTCCATCTGGAAGCGGGCCCGCGACTTGCCGAAGTTCATCGCCTGCCCGGGGCCGCCCGCTCCCCCACCGGCGCGCCGCAGGAACAAGAACAGCCCCCCCAACAGCAGCACCGGGATGATCAGGTTACCCAAAATCGCCCAGAAGGCGCTGCCGTCGCGGGTGGGCACCACGGCCACCTCGATCCCCTGCTCGGTGAGGCGATCCACCAGTTGCGGCACGGTGTTGGGCAGCAGGTTCACTCGGTAGCGGGTGGAATGCTGTGTCTGCGGATCGACAGCTGTAACTTCGGCAACCAGGTTGTTGTCCGTGAGGCGCACATCGGTAACCCGCCCCTCCTCGACGTAGCGCAAAAAGCGATCGTAGGTGAGGGCAGAGGCGAGGGCAGCGTGGGCAGGAACCAGACCAGATCCCTGCCAGAGACAAAGGCCCAGCACAAGGGCGATCAACCAGCGCTGGGCAGATAGAGGCTTGTTCATAAGGAAGAGGAACACCCGGTGATTAAAAGTCCTTTAACAAACTTAACCTGTCCATCCTGGAAGACACAACCCTGCCCTGGCCTCGATGAGATCTCCAACTCCAATGAACTTGAGATCTTGCTGATGGGGATCCCTGCCGGAGTGGGATGATCCCCTGCAACTAGGCCGAGCCGGAGGATCCCAGCCGATCCAGCCCATAGACCCGCCGCCACATTTGGTCGGCCAGAGCGGCGGGCAGCAGCCGCATCAGCCCCAGCGCCACCTTGCCGCCGGTGAAAGCAGTGTAGCGGTCGGAAGGGTGGGGATCCGTCATGGCTCTCAGGATCGGCTCCACCACCTTCTCCACCGGCCAGGCCATTTTGTTGAACGAGCTGGCCAGATCGGCAGTTTTGTCCAAGATCGCCTTGTAGGGGCCATTTGGGTTGACAACAGCAGCAAAGGTCTCTTCAGCCACGCGGCCAAACTCGGTGGCCACCGGCCCCGGCTCGATCAAGATAACCTTGATGCCGAAGGGGGCCACTTCCACCCGCAGGGCGTCGCTGAGGGCCTCCACGGCGAACTTGGTGGCGTTGTAGACGCCACTGAAAGGCATCGAGATCTGGCCAGCCACGGAGCTGAGGTTGAGGATGCGGCCACTGCCCCGCTCCCGCATCTGGGGCAAGAGGGCGCGGGTGAGGGCGTGCAGGCCAAACACGTTGACCTCAAACTGGCGCCGCATCGCCGCCACATCCACCTCTTCCACCGGCCCCATCTGGCCATAGCCGGCGTTGTTCACCAGGATATCCACCCGGCCAAAGCGATCCAGAGCCTTTTGGGCCAGCGCCTCCACCTGGGCCGTATCGGCCATGTCGGTGGGCACCACCAGCGCTTCTGTCCCCTGCTTCTCCACCAAGTCCTTGACGTTTTGTAGCAGCCCCTCTCGGCGGGCCGCCAGCACCAAGCGGGCCCCGCGTTTGGCCGCTTCCAGGGCAACGGCCTCTCCAATGCCGGCAGAGGCTCCGGTGATCAGCACCACCTGATTGGCAAGTGAAGGCATGGCTTTCTTTCCTGCAAACTTTTTCCATCCTAGAAGGATTTCCGGGATCCCTGGAGAGGGGCAACCCCGCCTTTGGAGTTTCCGTATTCGGCACCCGGTATTGTGGCTATGATTAGATGAACCCGGGAAACGGCTAGGGTAGAGCTCGACGGACGAGTTCTTCTTGGGCGGGTGTCTTCGGGTGTGAAGTAGCGAGTTGCGGGTAGGATGCAGCGACTGTGAAGTACTTCCGCAGGCGAGTTGGCCGAGGTCGATCTCTGTCGCCGGAGGAGCGCTGGGCGGTTACCGAGGCTCGGTTGGCTCAATTGCTCAGGGCAGCGGAGGCTAACTTACAGGCCAACTCTGAGCTACGCCAACAGCAGCAAGAACAGCAGCGACAACTGGAGGCCGAGCGCCGCCACAGCGAAGCCCTGCGCGATGCCACGGCCGACTTGCGCACCAGCGTGATGGAGTTGCGGGAGGGGCAAGCCTTTTGGCAAAGCCAGGTGGACGAGCTGCGCTCTTGTCTGCGGGATTTGCTCAAGGAACAAAGCGAACTGGTGCAGATCATCGCCCAGCAGCAGCACATCCTGAAGGACTGTAAGGAAGTCATCCGCGCCATTCTGGAGCAAATGCGGGATGACCACCGCGACTTCCGCTCCGCCATCGGCATTTTGCTGGAGGAACTGCACCAAACCGTGCGCTGCCTGGTTCTCAAGTCGGGCGGCACCCTTCCCAAGCCTGTCCGCCACCCCGAAGCGCCGGATCCCGGCTCCCAGCCGCCTGATTCTGCCTCGCCTGGGGATGGCTCTCTGTCCTAGCAACCCAGACTTCTGCCTTCCCCGAACGCTGCACGTGGCCTGCAGAGCTATCCAATCCCGCCCTCCGGCTGGGGCCAAAACAGGCGCAACTCCCTAACCTGCTCCCCCTTGACCAACAGGGAGCCGCCGCCGGACCGGCCTTGCAGGGGAATTTCCTCAGGAGAGAAGGAGTGTACCCGTTCGGACTCCGTGATCACATCGACTTGCAGATGGGGGTGCGCCGCCAGATCGGGGGGGAAACCCACCAAGCCCACCAAGCCATCCCCTTTGTTGGAGAAGTGAAAGGCTGACACGCCCACTTTACCCTGCTCCAGGATGGGTATCTCGCCCAGAGGCAGCCGCTTCAGATAGCCCGACCGACTGGCCAAAATCAGGATCCCTTGCGGGGGCAGCAACGCCATACCGGCGATCTGTTCTGTGCGCCCCAAACGTAGGGCTAGGGATCCCATAGCTGCCCGACCCATCAAGGGGATCTGTTCGGCATCCAGCCGCAGCACCCGCCCGGCGGAGGTGGCGAGGACAACGCTGTAGCCTTGGTGGCCGGGATGCCAAAGGGCCGCCCAGCCCAGCTCGTCCCCTTCTTTGAGTTTCAGGACGGTGGATCCCCGTTGGCTAAGGCCCGTCAGCTCCGCCAGGGCCACCCGCTTGATCCGCCCCTGCCGGCTGAGCACCACCAAAGTGGCCTCGCCGGGAGAGTGCTCCGCACCGCTGACGCGAACGGGATCCAACGGGAAGGTGGCAACGATCGGCTCGGGGTTGGGGAGAAGGGTGACCAGAGGTACCCCCCGCGAGGAGCCGGTGCTGAGGGGGATCCCTTCGCTGGGCACGGTGAAAGCTTTGCCGCTGGCGGTGAGCACCAAGATTTCCTGCTCTGGGGTCACGCATTCCAGGCCGACCAGAACATCTTCTCCCAATTCCCGTTGCGCCGGATTGCTGCGGGAGCGAGGCCCAGGCAGAGGCAGGCGGCGCACGTAGCCTTTGCGGGTAAGTTGCAGCAGGAAGCGGGTGTCTTCGCCGACTTTGCCACTGGGGATCTGGGCCTGTTCTGCCTCCAGCTCGGCTTCCGAAAGGATCTGGGTACGGCGCCGGTCGGCAAAAGTTTTCTTCAAGTGGCGCAGCTCTTTTTTCAAGTAATTCAAGAGCTTGCGGCGATCTTCCAGCAGCCCCTGCAATTCGAGGATGCGGGCCTGCAGCTCGGCCTGCTCCTGGTGCAGGCGCTCCCGCTCCAAGGTTGTCAGGCGGCGCAGGGGCATGGCCAAGATTGTCTCCGCCTGTTGGGGGGTGCAGCCCAGGCGAGTTTGCAGTTGGGCTTTGGCCGTGGCGCTATCGGGGGCTTGCCGCAGCAGGTCGATCACCCCCTCCAGATCGGCCAGGGCCAGCACCATCCCCGCCACCTCTTCCGCTTTGCGCTGTACCCGCTGCAGTTCGGCGCGAAACATCCGGTTGAGAGTGGCCTCGCGGAATTGCAAAAAGTGCTGCAAAATCTGCTTCAAGCTGAGCTGCTGGGGTTTTCCCTCCACCAGGGCCAACAGGATTACCCCGAAGGTGTTCTGCAGGGGGGTGAGCTTGTACAACTGCTGCAGAACTGCCTGCGGGTTGGCCTCCCGCTTCAGCTCCACCACCACGCGAATGCCGCTGCGATCCGACTCATCCCGCAAGTCGGCAATGCCGCTGAGGCGGTCTTGGGCGACCAACTCTGCCACCTTCTCGAGCCAGGCGGCTTTGTTCACCTGGTAGGGAAACTCGGTGATAACCAGGGCGGGCCGGCGGTGGCGTCCTCTGCCCGGCTGGATCTCCTCAAAGCGGGCCACTCCCCGCAGGGTGATGGAGCCGCGCCCGCTGAGGTAGGCCTCGCGGATCCCTTGGCTATCAACGATTTGGCCGCCGGTGGGAAAGTCCGGCCCTGGGATCCAGCGCAACAGCTCTTCAGGGCTGAGATCGGGATGGTCGATCAAAGCCAGCAGGCCGTCCACGACTTCTCCCAGGTTGTGGGGCGGGATGTTGGTGGCCATGCCCACGGCAATGCCGGCAGAGCCGTTGAGGAGCAGGATGGGCAGGCGGGCCGGTAGAACGGTGGGCTCCGCCTGGGATCCGTCGAAATTGGGCATAAAGTCCACAATTTCTTCGGAGATCCCCTGCAGAAGGGCTGTGTGGCTCGGCTCCGCCAGCCGACACTCGGTGTAGCGCATGGCCGCCGGCGGATCGTCGTCCACCGAGCCGAAGTTGCCGTGCCCCGCCACCAGGGGGTAGCGGCTGGAAAAGTCTTGCGCCATGCGCACCAGCGCGTCATAGACCGCCTGATCCCCGTGGGGGTGATATTTCCCCAGCACGTCCCCCACCACCCGCGCACACTTGCGGTAGGGGCGATCCGGGGTCAGGCCCAGCTCGTGCATGGCGTAGAGGATGCGGCGATGCACCGGCTTGAGGCCATCCCGCACATCCGGCAAGGCCCGCCCCACGATCACGCTCATAGCGTATTCCAGGTAGGAGCGTTGCATCTCCCCCTGCAAATCGGTAACGATCACCCGCCCTGAACGGGATCCCCTACCCGATCCAGATCCCAGTCCGTCGAGAGTCAGTTGCTGAGTCATGGCAAACCGGAGCGGAACGCTTTCCAGGTTACTGTAGCCGTTTCTTTGGCCCTTGCGAGGTGGGATCCCATTCTCAAGGCCAGCCTGTTGCTAGCCGTTGTTTGTTGGCGTATCAATGGGCGTAGCTCTGTCCCTCCTAGGCCGGCCAGTCAGCTTGGGGTTTTCAATCTAGCGGAGTTTGCACTTTTGCCGGCAAAGGAAGGATTCTCGGCAAGGATCTGGCGCTACTTGGTTGGGCTTTTTCTTCTCACTTCTAGTCGAGATATGGTCGTTCCAGGCTAGCTTGAGACAGCTCCCTCACCCCCGACCCCTCTCCCACCCTCACCCCCGGCCCCTCTCCCAAAGGGAGAGGGGAGTTAGAGCGGCGACCTGCGACAGCATTGCGTAGCAATAACGGCGCAACGAGCTGTTTCACTACTATTTGAAATGACTGTAGTTGTTGAGATGGTCGAAAGAGTTGAAAGGCTCCATCTGCCAGAGCAGACGGGGTGGGATCCCCAGCCCTTCGGTCAGGGGTGCGGGCCTTGGCGGAGCCTGAGGGTCGCAGTCGTAGAGGGTGGTGGTGTAGCGATAGGTGCGCGGCGGCCCACCCTTGAGGCGGATGCCGCTGATCTCAAAGAGATAGGGGCGATTGGGCTGAACGGATCCCACCGAGTAGGTGAGGGTTTCCAGGCCAAAGGCGGGATCCCCAACCCGGATATCTCCAACAGGCACCAGTTCGCCGGTGAGGGCATCGGTGATGCGGATTTGGGCTTGGCTGAGATCAGAGAGGCCGCCGCGGCTGGGCAGCGAGAAAGACCAGCGGTAGGCAGATAAGGGCTGGCCGGAAAATCCCTCCAGACGGTAGAGATAGCCGTCCCTCTCCGGGAAGGCAATAAACTCTGGATCCGGCACCGACTCGTCAAAACCGAAGATCCAATTGGCATTGGCCTGGGTCACCCGTCCGGCCCGCGGGTCAAAGACGATGCCGTAGGCGCCTTGGGCATATTGGGGATAGAGGTTCCAGCGGCGATGCCCCACGTCCACGAAGTTTTCCCGGCCCGGCTCGGCAAAGTAGATGTCCACCTGGCGCGCCAGCACCCGCCCTGGGTCGGGGCCGTTCAGCTCCAGAATCGGGCCGATCGCCAAGTTACCAAAGCGGGATCCCGCCGCCCCGGCAGGAGTGAAGCAACGCCAAGAGGGGGGTGGCTCGTGGCTGAGGGCGCCATTGGCCACCTGCAGCAGCGCCGCTTGCTGAGCGGCCTCCAAGAACTCGGGATTGAGCTCCACCGGCGGCAACTCGTGCAACAGCCGCAGAAAGTTCAGCCGATCCATCATCTTCTGGGCTGCTGCCGGGGTGAGGCGACCGGGATCACAAGTGGCAACTTGCGGCTGCTCGGCATAGATGGGGCCGGCAAAGGTGCGGGTCTGGCGATCCAACTGGCACATGAAGCTGGCGATGGGCAGCTCCCCCGCCGGCGGGGGCCCCACCGCAGTAAGGGATCCCTCCCCCCTGCCGCCGCAGGCGGCCAACAGACCCAGGCAGAGCAGACTCCAAACCACCCCTGCCCAGACTTGCTGCAAACTGGGCAGCCGCTGCCAAGGCATGCAAGATCCTGTAGGCTTACCGACCGGCGGGGGTGGGAGTGGGCGTGAGGCTGGGGGGACTGACGGTGCTGCTGCTACCCTCGTCGCAGGCAGACAGCAGCCCCAGGCACAGGAACAGAGCCAGGATCCCCAAGAGCTGGCGGGTCAATTGGGTGGGTTGGAGTGTAGCCATCGCAACAAATCTCCAAAACGCTGCCAGGTTTGACCCTGTTTTATCACCTGGCCAAACCGGTCGCCGTGCCAGGGCTTGTGCCGACAAGAGCAGAACCTGAGAACAGGGCAAGGAATGCCGACCCAACTGGGCCCCACCCACTAGAGATAGAGCCTAAGTTCATTCTCCATCGCCACCATTAGTGCTGCGACGGATCCGCGTACCTTTTTCTGCGCCCAAGCGTAAAGATTGCGTGGATGAATCTGCTTTTTGCCGCTAAATCCGGTTGCTCAAGGGATGATCTGAAACTCCAGATTGTAAGTCTGGAGCAGGTTGATTGTCTCGTGGTCGGTGAGGTTGGTGTCGGCCAGCTCCAGGTTGTAGAAATCGATAAACTCCTCGTGGTCGAAGTAGGGGCCGGCATGCCAGGTGCCCATTTCCAGTTTGATAAAGCGGTCGCCGGGCACCCGAAAAGCTTGAATCTCATCCACTTGCAGCTCGTCGGCAGGCGGCGCGACGGCAATAAACCACTCCTTGCTGTGCAGGGATCCCAGACACTGGGTGCAACGGGTGTGGTGAGTTATTTGGGTGAACCGAAGGCCACGGCGGGGCAAGCGCATAAGGTAGAAGCGGGGTTGCCCCTGATTCAAAACCAACTGGGCATCTTGGCCGTCGAAGGGTTTGTCGTCAGGAGTAGGATAGATCACCTGCCCGTAGAGGGCAAAGTTTTCCGGTTCAGCGAGATGGGCCTTCAGTTGGCGCAGTTGACTGCTCACCCTGTTTGTCTCCTCTTTCCCAAAGCTGTACCCGTTGTTGCTCCGCAAGCCGATCCCCACCTGCTGCCGGCACAAGGTCGTGAAGACCCAAATAGCAGAGCAGATCTTAATCTTACCCAGATTTGCCGGTAGTCTCCTTCCGGAGAACAGTCTCAGTAAAATGGGAGAAATTTGTAACACTCGGCAATGGCGATGCGGCGGGATTTACAGGAGCTGGTCATTTCTCCTTTTCAAGTGCAAAGTCTTTCTGGGGTGCCCGTAGCTTGGCTGTACCGACCTCGGCCCGTCCGCCGCTGGAAAGACTGGCTGCGCCAGTTCTCCGCCTTCTGGGATCTGCTGCGCCTGTTGTTGGTGCTGGATCTCTGCTGCCGTTTCTTGACCTTTTGGACAGGGGGATCCCTGCTGACCTTGCTGGGGCGGATCTGGATCCCCGGCCTGTACAGCAGTTGGCGCACTTGGCTGGTGGAATGGGGGATCCTGGCAGCCATTGCCGCTTTGGGCCAAGCCTATTGGATTTTCCGCAGCCGCCGCCTGCCGCTGCTGTTGAACTTGCTGGAGGAAGTAGATCGCTACAACCGGATCATCCAAGCCATCCACCTCAACGACCAATTGGTGGAAGCCGGCAACCCCGAGGTCAAGCTGGCCCAGCGGGCTGAAGTAATCGAGGCTTTGAAGCTGACGCGGACAGATCTGATCCGCGCCCTGAAAACCGAGCGGATTTTGCGGCAAAACGAGGATCTGATCGAGCAGCAGAGTGAGCTTTTCGGAGATAATCTGGCGGCTTTGACCGCCCTGCAGGTGAGGGAGCAGGCCGGTGAGCAGGGGCGGCTTTTGGACGCCGCTTTGCAAATTGCCCTCCACGTGCGCTCCCAAATCCGCCAACTGCAGCAGCGAGAAGCAAACCTAGCTCAAGACAAAGTTCAAAATCCAGAGGAAACAACTTTTGATTTGTAGTTATATCAAGTTCCCTCAATCGGGCATGAGGGCGTGGATGCGCTTGCCACCGTTGGGATAGAGAAGAGCACGTTTGGGGCCGTGGATGGGATCTTCGACAATAATCGTCTGCTCGCGGCTGGCCCCCAGCGAAACAATGGCAATCGGCACCTGCATCAACTGCGCCAAAAACTTCAGGTAATCATGGGCTTCGGGGGGCAGGTCTTGGATGGAGCGGCAGTCTTTGGTGGAGCACTTCCAGCCGGGCAGGGTTTCGTAGATGGGCTTGCACTGGGCAAAGACACGGGCATCGCTGGGGAAGTGACGGATCTCCCGCCCCTGGTACTCATAGGCCACGCACACCTTGATCTCATCCAAGCCGTCCAGCACATCCAGCTTGGTGATGGCCAGGCAATCCAAGCCATTGATCCGCACCGCATAGCGCCCGATCACGCCATCGAACCAGCCGCAGCGCCGTTGTCGTCCGGTGGTGGTGCCAAATTCGGCGCCGGTTGCCCCCAGGTACGCCCCGATCTCATCTTTGAGCTCGGTGGGAAAAGGGCCTTCCCCAACGCGGGTGGTATAGGCTTTGGCCACCCCGATCACCCGGTCAATGCTGGTGGGGCCGATCCCGGCGCCAATACAAGCGCCACCGGCAATGGGATGGGAGGAGGTGACGTAGGGGTAGGTGCCGTAGTCGAGATCCAGCAGGGTGCCTTGAGCCCCTTCAAACAAGATGTTCTCCCGATCTTCGATGGCTTGGGTGAGCAGCAGGGCGGCGTCGGTAACGTAGGGACGCAGCCGCTCGGCGTAGGCCAGGTATTGCTGGATGATCGGCTCGGGATCCAGCGGGGGCAGGTTGTAGATTTTTTCCAGCAAAACGTTCTTGTAGGGAATGGCCCAACTGAGGCGTTCCCGCAGTTGATCGGGGTACATCAAGTCCACGACGCGGATGCCCATGCGCTCGGCCTTGTCGGCATAGGTGGGGCCAATGCCTCGTCCGGTGGTGCCCAGCTTATAGATGCCGCGCCGCTCTTCCTCGGCCACGTCGATGACACGATGGTAGGGCAGGGTCACGTGGGCGGTTTCGGCGATGTACAGGTTGTGGGTGGAGATCCCCAGTTGGTGCAGTTGGTCGATCTCCGCCAGCAACACCTCAGGATCGATCACCGTGCCGCTGGCGATGATGCAGCGTTTGTCGGGGTAGAGGATGCCGGAGGGGATCAGGTGCAACTTGAAGGTTTGGCCCCCCACCACCAGGGTATGTCCTGCATTCACCCCACCTTGATAGCGGACGACCACATGCGCCTTTTCACTGAGGAGGTCGGTGATCTTGCCTTTTCCTTCGTCGCCCCACTGGGCACCGACAACCACAACGTTTGCCAAGAGCTTCTCCTACAGTCCGTGGATGGCACAAAAAATCCCCTTTGCGGGGGCTGCTGCACTAATTTACCGCATTGCTCGGGGCAATGTTGAGGTCTTGGGACAAAAACGTTAACAATCGATTAACTTTTTCCTTCCCCTTTCAGCTCCCTGGTTTGAACAGGCCAATGGCAGTGACCTGGTTGGATCCCGCCGCAAAGGTAAAAGCCAGGCCCAAGGCATCGTAGTTGACGTAGTAGCGATCGTCGCGCAGATATTCTCGGCTTCCCTTGGGATAGGGCACCACCTCGTTGTAACCGTTCTCGCCGGGCCCACCATAAACGGCGATCACTTCGGAGTAGGTGGAGCCCATGCGGATCCCTTCGCCGGTCATAGCTTCTGGGTGGGTGGTGTAGATGCGGTTGGCAAAAAAGCTATCCACAATGCCCGGATGGCGGTAGGTAAAGAGGATGTAATCTTGCAGGTAAAAGATCTTCAGGTCGCTGTTGGGCTGAAAGACGTTGGCCCCAGAGGCCGCCGGGATCTGATCCACATTGCCCAGGAGGTGGGTATCGACGTTGCGGGTATCCATGCCTAGGACAAAACGGCCGACACGGCCCTCTTGAACCAGTACGGTGGGGCGGGGTGGGGGGCTGGGGCGGCGAGGGGGCAGGGCCAGCGCTTCCAGGGCGGCACTCAGCCAGGCGTTCTCATCTCCCTCTACCCTTTGCAAGGGCACCAAACCCTGCGCTAGGGAACGACCATCTCCCGTTTTCCAGGTGGCTACGGCCAGTTCCACCGCCGCGCCGGAGGGAAGGGCAAAGAAGCGGGTTTGTCGCTCGCTGCCTTGGGTGGGCTGCCCCAAAATAAGGGTGCTACCGCTGGAGCCCAACTGGGCAGCCAAGAGGGTGGCCCCCTGGCGCGTGTTGCCATCCACCAGAACCGCCAGCGGGATCCCGGCGGCAATGGGCAAATTTTCGCTGTTCCAGAGGGTGGGCTGCCCAAAGCGGTCTTCGGTAATCAGCAGCGGTTGAATGGAGCGGGGCAAAAACAGGCGGGCCACATCTGCCACCACTTGCGGGTCATAGCCCACGGATCCGCGCAGATCGAGAACTATGCCCTGGCTGTAGTCTTGGGTGTAGAGGGTTTGGCGGATCTGCTGAGCGGTGGCAGGGGTGAGCTCCGGCACCGCCAAATAAACCCGGCGCGGGCCGATCCCACGCGCCTGGACGGGCGGGCGAGGGCGGTTGAGCAAGTCCTTAAAAGCTTGCGCATTCCAAAACCGATCGGCAGGATCCCCATACTCCCGCAAGATTTCTTGGATCAACTCCTGCTCCACCTCGATGGGGGGACGGGGATCCCCGTAGGTGCGGGCCAAGAGGCGGGTGTAGAGGTCGTGGTAACTGACTGCAGCCGCTTGGCTGCCCGCCCCCAAAGACTCGTTGATGAACAGTCCCACTAAGTAGCGCAGATCCTGGCCTACTGGCGGAGAAGGGAGAGAAGGCGAGCTCTCAGGAGGGGAAGGAGCCGGCTCAACCATCGGCCCCTCAACAGACGGGATGACCGGCACCGGCGGCAAGCCTGCCTGACCCATCACCCTGATGGGAAGGATCCCAGCAAGTGCCACGACCATTCCCCCCGCTCCAATTGCACGCGCAACTCCCTTCATGGCGGCCTGGCCTCTTGCAGATGCTGCGAATAGGATAAACCCCAAACGCTTCCCTCTGCCACTGTCCGCGGTGTCAGATATCTATTTTTTGCATCTTAGAACACTAGATGTGGCTGCCTCGTCCCCCTTCTTTTGAGCGGAATACTCCCCCCAGCGCAGACCTGGTTGTTCGCTTACTTGCCTTTTTTGCCCTTTTTGCTTGGCTTGGGCTTTTCTGCTGTCTCCTCAACCGGGGTTGTCACTTCGAGTTCCGAGCCGACCGCAGAGGCGGAGACAGTTTCGGCAGGGGATACTTCTACAGCTAGAGTCGGTTCGTCTGCCGCTTCTCCGTCAGCGTCCGTGGCCGTCTCTGAAGAGGCTGCCACTGCCTCTGGCCCCTCGGACTCGAACTCCGCCTCTGGCACTGTAACCCTCTGTTCTGAGCTCGCCGAAGAAGTGGGCGCCTGGGTGGGATTCCCCTCGCCATCGACCCAGTTGACTGTGGTCTGAGCCTTCAGCCAGGCCATCACTTTGTTGGTCAGAAGATCTTCGTGAACGACTTGGCGTACTCGCTCCCGATCCAGCTTCTGCCCTTGCTGGGCATAGGCCGCCATCACCTCTTCCACTTCGACTTCCAATTCGTTGGGGCCTACGGCAATCTGCTCCTGCCGGACGATGGCACTGAGAGCCAAGGTGCGCCGCAGCCGGTTGATGGCCTCGGGCCGGTAGCGCTCCATCAACTGGTTAAGGGTTTCGGGCGGCATTTGGGACAAGAGCTTGCGGATCTCTCCCGGCGTGACCCCTTGCTGCTGCTGCAGCGACTGAAGGCTTTGGGCCAGCAGTTGTGTCGTTTCTTGCTCGACTAGGGTCTCCGGCAGATCCACCTCGGTGGTTTCCAAAATGGCGTTGAGGATGGCCGTCTCCAGGTTTTCCTCAGATTGTCTCAGAGCATCTTGTTCGAGGCGCTTTTGCAGGTGTTCCCGCAGCTCGGACACCGTCTGAAAGTTGCTGATCTCCTGCACAAAGGCATCGTTCAACTCGGGCAGCTCTTTGGCTTTGATCTCGTTCAGATGGACGGTGAAGGTAACCGTTTTTCCAGCCAACTCTTCTCTGAAGTAATCGTCGGGGAAAGTGGCTGTGATCTCCTTGGTTTCGTCGAGCTGCATGCCGACAACGCCCGCCACAAAACCGGGGATGAAGTTCTCCTCTTTGAGCTCCAACTGAAAGTCTTGGGCGGCGATCTCCTCCAGGGGATTGCCCTCGGCGTCGCGAGCTTGAAAATCGATCACCACCACATCCCCCAACTGGGCGGGCCGATCTTCTACGGGCAGGAGGGTGGCCCGCTGATCCCGCCACCGGTCGATGAGCTGGTCGACCTGTTCGGGCTTGACGGTGACGCGGGTGGCCGTGACGGTTAGACCTTTGTATTGGCCGACGCGGGCTTCGGGGTACACCTCCACATACCCTGAGAAGCTGAAATCGGCTTCCGGGTTGAACTGGGCCAAGAGCTGCCCCACCTCCTCATCCAGCTCGAAGCGGCTGATGGGGGTGAGCTGAGTTTCCTGGAAGGCCTGTTGGATGGCCTCGTTGATCAAGTCATCCACAGCGCTGGCCATGATGCGCTCACGGCCCACCTGGCGCATCACCAGGTTGCGGGGGGCCTTGCCCTTGCGAAATCCCGGGATCTGGATATTCCGCTCCAGTTGGCGCAAGGTTTTTTCGTAGGAGCGCTTCACCTGGTCCGCTTCTACCACGATTTTGAGGCCAACCCGGCTGCCAGGGCGTTTTTCTTGTGTGACCTGCATAGGAAGTGATGAGCTGGTGAGAGAAGCAAGCAGAAGCTCAATTCTACCCCAACCGCTTGGGGATCGACGGGATCCATACGGGGCAGTTCTAGGCAGGGGATCCCTCGGTGGCCACTTCTTTCACCTCCTGGATGTCCTCTTGGGGTTCGGCGCGCTTGCTGGGGGGCAGTTGCTTGACTTTGGCTTCCAGCTCCACCACCATTTCCTTGAGCTCGGTGATGGTGACTTCCTTCTCCTGCAGTTGCCGATTTTTTTCGCGGGCTTCGATGCTGAACTGGACACGCATCCAGAGGCTATACAGCCAGGCAAGGGCGGCCCCGATCCCGGCAGAAGCCAACAGTTCAATCACCAGTGGGCTTTCGATGCTGACTCCGGGGGCGAAGTTAATCGTGACCGGGGTGGCGTTTTGCATTGCAAAAAGAGCGATTCCCAGGAGGGCCGAGAACAGGATCAGGTAGTTGAACAGTTGCATGATTTTCTCCTTCGAGGGATCCACGACGGCTTGCCAGCACCAGAATACCCACAAACGGGGGTTGATTTGTTGGCCCAAGAGGTCTCAGAAGAACCAGCCATAGCTGTGTAAGCCTTTGCCCAGAAAGTTCACCCCCAGATAACACACCCAAACCACCCCAAAGCCCAAGCTGGCCAAGAGGGCGGGGCGCCTGCCCTGCCAGCCTTTGGTGATGCGGGCGTGCAAATAGGCGGCAAAGACCAACCAGGTAATCAAAGCCCAGGTTTCTTTGGGATCCCAGCTCCAGTAGGTACCCCAGGCTTCGTTGGCCCAGACGGCGCCGGCAATGATGCCGATGGTGAGCAGCGGGAACCCCAGCCCGATTAGCCGGTAGCTGGTGTTGTCTAAGATTTCCGCCAGGCTCAGCCGTTGCCAAGCGATCGCTTCGTTGGGTGCCGGTTGGGGAAGAGGTTCAGCCGGTCGGGGGGAGCGGATCCCGGCGTAGACCAGTTCTGCAGCAGGAGATGGCAGGGTGGCTTCTGTCCATTCCGGGTGGGTTGCAGGCTGAGAGGGGCGAAATTGCAGGCCGAGGGAGTTGCCCTTTAACTGAACTTCCTGGCCGCGGGTGACGATGAGAAAAGTGATGGCCAAAAGGGATCCCACCAAGAGGGCTGCGTAGGCCAGCAGCATCACAGTTACGTGCATCATCAGCCAGTTGGATTGCAAAGCCGGCACCAGTGGCTGGGCCGCCTGCATATCTTCCGGCAGGGCCAGGGCGGCAAAGGCCACAATGCCTGTCGCCAGCGGGGCGGTCGTCACCCCCACCCAACGGCTACGAGTCCAGTGGAGAGCCAGCAGGTGCAAGGTGGTGATCCCCCAGGCCAAGAAAAACAAAGACTCGTACAAGTTACTCAAGGGGAAATAGCCGGCATCGATCCAGCGGGCCGTCAGCAGGGCGGCGATCGTCAAGTTTGCCCCGATCATCCCCGCCAAGCCCAGCTCAGACAGAAGCTGCACCTGGGGAAACGCTGCCCCCCCCCAGTAAAACAGCATGGCCCCCAAACAGACAGCAAAGGCCATGTTGTTGAGCAAAGCCTGCCACTGAGCTAGATCCAAGCCTGCAAAAGCCGTTATCGCCAACCAAGCCATACCTGACCTCAAAAGTTCTCCTGACCCCGCTTGGGCCAGACCGCTGATCCCATTCTAGGGTGGGGGAGGGGATCTTCCCCAAAGGACACATGCTGGTAATGTGGGGATGGCTTATCTGCTGCTCGGCAGGATACCGAAAGTGTTGGGATGTGAGGCTCATGCAAGGACACGCGGGAAAGGCCAGAACCTGGAGATGGGGATGGTGGATGGCTCTGGTGGCAGCTCTTGTGCTGGTCGCTTGCGGTGGATCCCCGCCTGAACAGCCCCAGGAACAGCTACCTCAGCTCGAGCGGGTACCAGTGCCGCCGGAGATTGCCAAGCTGGATGCCCACTTGGAGCACTGCCGTCCGCGGGTGCAGATCCTCAGCCCTAAGCCGGGTGAGGTGTTGTCGGAGCGGCAAGTAACCGTTCGCTTTGCAGTGCAGGGGTACCCGCTTTTTAAGGATCCGCAACTGGGCCTTGGCCCCCATTTGCACGTAGTGCTGGACAACCGGCCCTACATCGCCCATTACGATGCCGATGCTCCCCTTGTTTTTGAGGATTTGGAGCCGGGATCCCATACTCTGCGGGTGTTTGCCGGCAAGCCCTGGCACGAGAGCTTTAAAAACTCCGAGGCCTACGCCCAAGTCAGCTTCCATGTGCTAGCGCCTACGCCGGAATACGTGCCGCAGCCGCACCTGCCTTTGCTCACCTACAACCGCCCCACCGGCAGCTACGGTGCCGAGCCGATCCTGGTGGACTTTTGGCTGGCCAACGCCCCGGTACGCGAGAGTCTGCTGACCGACCTGCCGCGGGATTGGCGCATCCGCTACACCCTCAACGGCCAATCTGGCCTGCTGGATCGCTGGGAGTCTTTTTACTTGAAGGGCTTGAGGCCCGGTCGCAATGTGATGGTGGTGGAACTGGTGGACAGCAAAGGGGATCCCATCCGCAACGTGTTCAACAGCGCTGCCCGCGAGATCACCTACACCCCCGGCGGCCAAGACACTCTCTCCAAGCTGATCCGCGGCGAGCTGAAAGCGGAAGAGGCCCTGGCCATTGTGCAGCCCCAGCCCACACCGACGCCGACGCCGACACCGACACCCACGCCGACACCGACACCGACGCCCACCCCGACACCGACCCCCACGCCGACACCCACACCCACACCGACGCCAGAACCAATACCAACACCCACATCAACGCCGGCACCCACTCTTGCACCACGTCGCCAGCCGCGCTTTCAACTCCGGCGTCCCCGTCCCACCTCAGAAGGGATCCCGGCTGAGGTCACACCTGCTGTGCCAACCCCAGCGGCTGTAGTGGCCACGCCGAAACCAACACCTAGCCCCTTGCCTACGCCTGCTCCCACTCCAACACCTCAACCTGAGGCTACGCCTTTGCCGCGCATCACTCCTCTCCCGCTGCAGGAGCAACGCGTGCGCCAGCAGGGGTTGCGGCTTTTCCCCCCTGGGCTCCACAGCCCCTACTCGACGGATAACCTGTAGTACGCTGGCGGCTCGAAGGTTTGACTCCACATGTAGTGTCTAAGGCTCAAAATTTGCCTTAATTTGCCCTAAACTTGGGAAAGCCAAGACGACGGCTTTTCCTTGGGATCTGCCTTGGCTGGTTTGGGACTGAGGCTTATTGACAACTCTCTCTGAAATCAGCCTCAAAAGGTTGCAGAAATGGGCCAGCAGGCCGTTCGATGCCTTGCTGGGCTGGCCTCTCCGATGGGTTTCTACAGACAAAATAGGCATCTGTAGCGATGTAGAGTGTATCAAAAAACATGTTTTTTATCTCAGTGCAATCTGGTTAACGATTAAGAGAGCATGACCGATTTTACTTGCTTTTTTCCGATCCTATTGGTCTAAGTTTTGAGTAACGGAATCGCTTTATTTTCGTAACATCTACCCGTAGATCAGGGAGCCGACAGGGGCCAGAACTGAGGCACTGCTGGCAGTAGCTCACGGACAGGACTCAATAAATTTAGTGAATCAAATAGCCGCTGAAAGTCTGCATTTTAGGTTGCCAAAACCTTTACGGAAAGGCTTTTCTACTGGTATGAATAAGGTGCTGTTTGCAGCAAGGTCGGCTTCCTAGTGGGAAGAAAGCTTGACGCGACAGCAGAAGAGAAGATTCTGACAGGGCATCAACTTATGGTGTGGGGTTGGATATGTCGGAAAATCTTGAGCTGCAAGACGCAGTGGGGCGTTTCTTAAAAATCATTGGGCGCTACTCGTTGCTCACCGCCGAGGAAGAACTGCGTCTGGCCCACCAAGTGCAGCGGATGATGGCCCTTCTGGAGCAGCGGCGGCAGCACGAGTCACTGGAGGATTGGAGCCAACGGCTGGGGATCCCTTTAGAGGAGCTGCAGCAGATCCTGCGGCAGGGGGAAGCCGCCAAGAAGCGCATGGTGGAGTGCAACCTGCGCCTGGTGGTGTCGATTGCCAAGCGCTACCGCAACCGCGGTCTGCCCTTTCTGGATCTGATTCAGGAGGGCACCATCGGCCTCACCCGCGCCGTGGAAAAGTTCGATCCCACGCGGGGGTACAAGTTCTCCACCTACGCTACCTGGTGGATCCGGCAGAGCGTGAACCGCGGCATCCAAAACAAGGGGCGCCTGATCCGGCTGCCCGCCCACATGTACGAGAAGGTCTCCCAGGTGAAGCGGCGCTACCGCGAGCTGTCCGCCGAAAGGGGATCCCGGCCTGCCGCAGAGGAAGTTTTCGATTCGCTGGATATTGGCGACAACTACCGCGAACTGATCACCCGCCACATGGCGGAGATGCGTTCTTTGAATGTGGGAGTAGGGGACGAAGACGGCACCGAGCTGCAACATTTTATCCCCGACGAGGACAACGATCCGGTCGAACATCTGAACCGGGTTGCCCATTGCGAGGAGGTGCGCGCTCTGGTGGGCCAACTGAGCGAACGCGAGCAGCAGGTAATTGTGGCCCGCTATGGGCTGGATGGGTCGAAGGGCCTGACGTTGCGGGAGATCGGGGAGCACATCGGTCTTTCGCGGGAGCGAGTCCGACAGATTGAGCGGCGGGCCCTGCGGAAATTGCGGCGGCTGCAGCAGGAATACTCCACCCCCAAGGCCGGCAGACAGCTCAACTCCCCAAGCTAACCGGAGCCTGCCCCTCTATAGAAGGGCTTTTTTACCACTTCGGCGGGCCGGCGCTGGCCCCGAATCTCAATCTCCAGCCGGGATCCCACCTTGGCCCAAGTTGAATCCACATATCCCAGGCCAATGCCGTAGCCCAAGGTAGGAGAATGGCTGCCGCTGGTTACCCGCCCGATCGGCTCAGGGGAGTTGGGAGCGTAGATGGCATAGCCGCTGCGGGGAATGGCTCGATCCAATAGGCGAAACCCCACCAGGCGACGCGGGATCCCTTGCTCGCGTTGACGTTCGAGGGCCAGCTTGCCAATGTAGTCCCCTGGATTGTTGACCAACCAACCCAAGTCAGCTTCCAGGGGAGTCGTGCTCTCGTCCATGTCCTGGCCGTAGAGGCAAAAAGCAGCCTCTAGGCGCAGGGTATCGCGGCAGCCGAAGCCACAGGGCTGTACTCCTGCCTGCACCAGTTGCTCCCAGAGCCAGCAGCCCTCTGGGGGGCTAAGCAAGATCTCAAAGCCGTCTTCTCCGGTGTAGCCGGTGCGGGCCACAAAGACCCTTGCCCCTGAGGATCCCCCTTTTTGAGGAGCAAACTGCCCGTGTTGAAAGCGGCGCAAAGCCTTCAGGGATCCCGCCAAAAAGGGCTGAAGGACCTCTTCCGCTGCCGGCCCCTGCACCGCCAGCAACACCTGCGACTCGGTGTGATCCTGCAGTTCCAGCCCAGGGATCCCCTGCTGCTGCAGCCACTCCCTATCTTTGTGGCGGGTGGCCGCGTTGACGATCAGGCTCCAGTGCTCCAGCTCCCCTTCCGGTGGATGCCGGTAGAAGATGACATCGTCCACAATGCCCCCCAGCGGATTGAGCAAAACCGTGTAGCGAGCGGATCCCGCCCGAACGGCGGCCAGGTCGCTGGGCACCAGCCGGCTGAGGTGGGATCCCAGCTCTGGCCCCCAGAGCTCGAACTTGCCCATGTGGGAGATGTCGAAGACGCCCGCCCGCTCCCGCACTGCTCGATGCTCGGCCACCACCCCCTGGTACTGCAGGGGCATTTCCCAGCCGGCAAAGGAGACAAACCGCGCCCCCAAGGCTTGATGGAAGGGAAACAGGGGGGGGCGCTGCAGGGAAGTTGTGCCCATCAACGGATCTCTAAGAATCAAGGACTAGGATAAACTCACCGTCGCCGATTCTCCGAGCTTGTCCAGTGCCTTCTGTCCCTGCCATGATCCGCAATTGACAAGCTGGAGCGATCCCTGCAGTTCTGCTGCGACGTTTTGGGAGGCAGCACCGTGAGGCCGTTGTCAGTTAGCCGATCCACCTACGGTTAATTGTCCCAACACGTTGATGTCGAAGGTGAAGTTGATCGTCACCGAGTTGCCCTCATAGGCTTCAGGCAGAGGCAAAAAGGGTGCCGCCCGCTGAATCGCCGTCAGCGCCGCGTCGTCGGTTTGTTGGCTGCCAGATGTGCGCCCTAAGCGAATGCTCTGTAGGTCGCCGGCTCGACCCACGGTGAAGATCACCACCGTGCGGCGGGAAGTGCCGGTCTGCCCTGGGATCCAATTTTGTTCCACTTTCCGTTGCAAAGCTGCCAGCCAAGGGCCCCAATCCACATTGGCCCGCGCCGCCACACTGGGGGGGTTGGGAGCCGACTGGGTGGGGTTGGCCAAGCCGCTGGCTCCTCTGCCCTGGATCCCAGCCCCATCACTGGGAGCGGAAGCGCTGATGGGCGGCCCCAACTGGGAAGAATCGGAGGGCCGCTCAGCAGGGAGAACCTCCGTCGGCGGTTGGGGAGCAGGCGCAACGGGCTGCAATTGGCTGAGATCCGAAGCCCGCTCGCTGGGCTGCACGGGTAGAGGCTCGGCGGTGGGGGGAGGCGTGGGATCCGGCGTGGCAGGAGGAGCAGCCGCCACGGGCGGCGGGGTCTGGGTGGGAGTGGGTCGGGGGGCTGGGGTGGGCGGAGGTGGGGCTGCAGTTGGGGTTGCCGCAGGCCGAGGAGGAGCCGGAGGCGCAGTTGGTGTGGGGGGTGGGGTAGGTCTAGGAGTGGCCAGGGCAACTTCCGCCGGGGCAGGTGGTGGCACAGGGGCAGGCTGCTGTGGTTGCGGCGGCTGGGGTTGGGGAGCCTCCTGGCGAGGAGCAGCCTGGGATTGGGGTGGACTGCCCTGGGAAGGAGGGGCTTCCGCCCGTTTGCCCCCATCGCGGGAATCCACTTCTGAAACCAGCTTTGCCTCTTCCGGCGGCTTGAGATCTTCTGGCTCCAGAAGGATAAACTCGATGGCTTTTTGTTCTTCCTGGCGAAGCGGCCAAAACCGACTCCAGTAGAGCAAGGCCAGCAGCGCCAGCGCATGCAGCAACAAGGACAGCGCCACCATCCAAAAAAAATCGCGCGACTCGTCCTCGCGGCGGCGCTGTTCAACCCAGATGCTGGCCATGGCCAAGATTGCCCCTTCTTACAAACCTCTCAACACACCGAGTTCTCTTGTTGCAGACTCGGCCACTCCGTCCCGCTGACGCGAGCGGATTACACACTAGCTAGTGTTATAGCATCCGAGCGGTTGGCACTCCTGCGCAAAGGCGTACAGCTTGGGCCTGAGAAGGGATCCCACCTGGCAGCAGCCGTTCCAAAATCGCCTACCTTGATAAAGAGCAGGGATCCTGAGTCGAGCAGGCTGCTTTGCGAGAGAGCCCATGGAACCCATCCGCTTTCATCTGGCCTTTCCCGTTGCCGATATTGCCTTGGCCAAGACTTACTACGGCGAGGGCTTGGGTTGCCAAATCGGTCGGGAAACGCCTGTTTCAGTCATTTTGAACCTCTATGGCCATCAACTGGTGGCCCACCTCACCCAGGAAGAGCTGAGGCCCCAGCGGGGCATCTACCCCCGCCACTTTGGCCTGATCTTCCCTGCCCAAGCAGATTGGCAGGCGCTGGCTGAGCGGGCCCAGGCACGGGGATTGCCTTTCTATCAGGAGCCGCGCTGGCGCTTTGTCGGCACCCCCCTGGAGCACGGCACCTTCTTTTTGCAGGATCCCTTCTACAACCTGCTGGAGTTTAAGCACTACCGCCACACCACCGCCATTTTCGGGGAGCGGGAATGGGCCATGGTCGGGGATGAGGCTTCGCACCGCTCGCGGGAACACCCCTCGGCCCACTCAGGTGGTGGCGAAAGTGGCACATAGCGCGAACAGGAGGGATCCTTTGGCCACTCAACCCCTAGGCCCTGCGCGCGGCCCCATTTGGCAGATGGATTTTAACGCCGTTCCGCTGCGGGATGCGCAGGAGCGGCGGGTTTGGGAGCTGCTGGTGTGCGATGCCAGCGGCCAGTTTCGCCAGGCCCAGTACTGCAGCAACCAAGAGGTCAATAGCACCTGGGTGGCCCAACAGTTGCGCAGCTATTTGGAAGTGGCCCCCCAGCCCCCTTCGGCCATTCGCGTCTTCCGCGCCCGCATGAGCTCCATTTTGCAGCGGGCCTGCAACGCCGTTGGGATCCCGATGCTGCCCAGCCGCCGCGTCTATGCCCTCAAGGCCTGGATGCGGGAACGGGCAGAGCAGGTTTACCCTCAGGAAACCCAATTTACCTACAGCCCCGAGCCGCCGGTGGAGCCGGATCCGCCGGATCCCATCCCCCTGCCGGACAAGTTGCAGGGGGAGCGCTGGGCGTTCGTTACCTTGCGGGCCGGGGATCTGCGGGATGCCGAGACCTGGCCAATGGAATTTGGCGAGCTGTTCCCCCTAAACTGGGAGGCCCTGGCGCCTGACACCATCATTCCTGGGTTGGTGATTGCCTCGCGGCGGGCGCTGCCCATAGCAGCCTGGCTGAGCGGTATGGAGCCTGCCTACTTGACGGTGGCGGAGGGACGGCTGCTGTTCGAGGCTGGCCTCAGCGATTGCTACCTGTTTGCGCAACTAAAAGATGAAAAGCTGCAAGCGGAGGCAGAAGGCTTTGCCCAACGCCAACGCCAAGCCCAAGGGATCCACTTCCTCGCCATCCAAAGCGATTTCCGGGCCCAGTCTTTCGCCGGCTTTTGGCTGATGCAGCATCCCCTTTAAAACCGTTGTCGGCCCCTTACGTGGATCTTCAAGCTAGCTGTGTTGGCAAAGCAACACAAAAACGGTAGCAGCGGCTCCGCGAGCGCCTCGCCAAATCCCGCAAAGGCTGATTCTTTCGTTGACCCGCTCGATGCCTTGCGCCACAAGGCTTTCAGGCCTCTTGCCCCCCCTCTTCCAGGCTCTTTTTTGCCGTCTTCGACCGACCCCCTCGCAAATGGGTCTTGCATTCCTTGCCCCGCTTGGGTTTAATAAGGGTAGAGGTTCCCCTTCGGGGGGATCCCTAGAAATTGGAAACCTGAG
Organism: Synechococcus sp. H55.7; assembly: GCF_047462395.1. Classification (NCBI taxonomy): domain Bacteria; kingdom Bacillati; phylum Cyanobacteriota; class Cyanophyceae; order Synechococcales; family Synechococcaceae; genus Synechococcus; species Synechococcus sp. H55.7. Next base: position 56,460 of record NZ_JANSJD010000009.1, on the reverse strand, counting down.
TTTCAATGTGGGGTGGCAGGAACTCCATGGCAACGGTTCCCCTTCGGGGGGATCCCTAGAAATTGGAAACGTTCCCTCGTCTACGGGGTAGACGGGGATTTCCAAGTCGCTGGTTCCCCTTCGGGGGGATCCCTAGAAATTGGAAACCATAGATTTGTGAAGGGTGGTGAGAGACTAATCCACCCTGGTTCCCCTTCGGGGGGATCCCTAGAAATTGGAAACCTTACCTAACCACTGCCAGGGGCGGCGGCATTTCGGTTTGGTTCCCCTTCGGGGGGATCCCTAGAAATTGGAAACCAGTTGGTTTACATAGTAAAGTGCTTTGACCAATGTGGTTCCCCTTCGGGGGGATCCCTAGAAATTGGAAACACCTCATCATAGGCACTCTCTTCCCCCCGCCAGCGGGTAGGTTCCCCTTCGGGGGGATCCCTAGAAATTGGAAACTAGACCACAGTCGGGCAACCCTGATAGCCGCTGATCGGTTCCCCTTCGGGGGGATCCAACTTCCCTCACCCCTGGCCCCTCTCCCAGTGGGAGAGGGGAGGCGAGCGGTTAGCTCTTCGGGGGATCCCTAGAAATTGGAAAAGATAAAGAAAAGAAATTGGAAACTCCCTAGAAAAGGCGGCTACGGAACTCCGAGTAGATCTCGGCATAAGCCTTGACCCACTCGGAATCCGGCTGGATGAGGCGTTCCACCTGTACCAAGCGATCGGCAGCCTGCTGCACCGAACAGCACCAATAGGCTGAGGCGGCCAGGATGGCTGCCCCTACCGCCGGCTCCGGGTGCCTGACCACTGCCAGGGGGCGGGCGAGGATGCTGGCCCGCAGGCGCAGCCAGAGGGGGCTTTTGCAGCCGCCGCCAGTGGTTAATAGCGGCTCTTGCACTGGGATCCCGTGGGCAATCAAGGTTTCCAGCCCCAGCCGCTCCACCATCGCCACCCCTTCCAAAAGAGCTGCATAAAAGCGAAGGGATCCCACTTCCGCCTGGGGCAAGAAGCCGGCAAATTCGCTATCCAGGATGGGGAAACGCTCGCCGGGCCGGCAGAGAGGATAGCTGACTAGGCCCGTGGGCAGATGGGCCTCCGCCTGCCGATCCAAGGCAGCAAAGTCGCCGCCGGGAAAGAAGTGGGGCAGGACGCCGCCGCCGCAAAAGGAGGCCGCCCCCGGCCACCAACCGCTGCGGTCGGGGTGCAGATGAGAATAGATACTCGGCGTTTGCACAGGGTCAGGGCTGTTGGCCTTGAAGATAAGAGTTGTGCCCAGGCTGGTGGAAACCTGCCCCAAGCGAGTAGCTCCTGCTGCCAGTTGCCCGGCGCAGCCATCGGTGATCCCGGCAGCAATCAGCACTTCTGGCCCCAGCTCCCACTCAGGCCGCACCGTTCCCAGAACTGTTCCTGGCGCCACCACCTCAGGAAAGCGCTTGGGATCAAGGCCTTGCTGAGATAGCCGCTCCCGCGGCCAGGTGTAGGTTTCCAGGTCAAAGCCGCTCTTGAGGGCATGGGTGTGATCGGTTACCCGCCGGCGGCCCCCCAGTTGGCTGAGGAGAAAGTCCGCCGGATGGGCCAGGTAGCTGTCCCGGTATTGGTCGGGATGGGCCTCTGCCCACCACAGCCAGCGGCCGAGCCCCCAACTGGCAGGGATCCCCAGGCGCTGGGCCTGGGCCTGACCCCGCCGGTCGGAATACAGCCAGGCTTGATCCAGCGGCATGCCCCGCCCGTCCACCGGCAGCACTGTACCCGAGGTGCTGCAGGCACTCAGGGCAACAATGGCGTAGCGATCCCCCAGTTGAGCTTTGAGGTGGCCCAGCAGCGCCTTCAGGGTGCGCAGCCAGCGGCCTGGATTGGTTTCCGGGGGATCCCAGGAGCGCTCGCTTTTGACCACCACCTCCCCTGTCTCGGAGAGGGCCACCACCCGCATCCCCGAAGTGCCCAGATCGATCCCGAGAAATACAGGGGACATTCAGAGGGGCCGGTAAACTCGGTAGTTGATGTTGGGGAAGATGTTGTCCATGTATTCCACCTTGGCCAGCCACTGCTCGTCTTCGGGGGTGGCTTTTTCTCGCCGCAACTGGCCGGCTTGGATCTTCTCGTAGAGGTGATTGAAGCGCAGCAGGTGGGACTTGGTGCGACGTACGGCATAGGGAACCATCGTCCCCGTGCGCATGATGAAGGCCCAGTCGGAAGATTGGGCCAACAGCACTTCCCGCGCCGCCTGGTTCAGGGCTCGCCACTCCAGGTCATCGGCGGGCTCACGGCGGCTCAGCTCGATCATCCGCTCGGTGGCCTTGTGCAAGTGGGGATAGATCCAGGCGTTGGTGGGGTTGAGCCAGTACTCGTGGAAGCCGCGCGCCCCCCAACTGGATTGGGCCGGTTTGCACACCTGTTGGGTGGGGTTCTCCCGCAAGTACTCCGCCAGGTGGGTCATGCGATAGGTGGTTTGGTCGAAGTAGCTCTTGCGAATGAGAAAATCCAAAAACCAGGGGCCCTCGTACCACCAATGGCCGAACAGCTCAGCATCGTAGGGAGCCACCACCAGCGGCGGGCGCCCCATGACGCTGTGCAGATATTCGATCTGTCGCTGGCGGTTGAACATGAAGTTGCCCGCATGTTCTGCCGCCTTCTCCCTGGCCCAGTAGGGATCGTAGAGTTCCTTCTGCCCTAGATCTAGGTTCCGCCCCGTGATGCGGTGGTACTTGATGCCGGTGTTTTTCCGCTGGCCGTTGGGCATGATGTAGGGCTTGATGTATTCGTAGTCGGCCTCATACCCCAGGTCTTTGTAGAACTCGCGATAGACGGGATCCCCGGGGTAGCCCACCTCCGCCGACCACACCTGTTGGGAAGACTCGTGATCCCGACCGAAGACGGCAACACCGGTCTCGGTAAAGATGGGGGCGTACATGCCGTAGCGGGGCCGTGGCTTGGCGTAGAGCAGGCCGTGGGCGTCGGTGATCATGTAGCGCAGGCCGGCATCGGCGATCATCCGCTCCAGCCCTTGGTAGTAGGCGCATTCCGGCAGCCAGATCCCCCGCGGCCATTGGCCAAAGTGCTCGTTGTAGTGCTCGCAGGCCACGATAAGTTGGGCCCAAACCGCCTGCGGGTACATCTGCATCAGGGGCAGGTAGCCGTGGGTGGCGCCACAGGTAATGATCTCCAAGTTGCCGCTGTCCTGAAACTGTTTGAAGGCCCGCACCAGATCCCGGTCGTAGCGCTCCCAGAGATCGCGGACCATGGCAAATTGCTTGATGTAGTGCTCGGCTAGGTAGCGAATGTGGCCGTTGGTGGCGTTCTTGTCGTACTCCAGTTGGGCCAGCTCTTCCAACTTGGTTAGATAGTGGTCGTAGCGCTCCTGCAGCAAGGGATCCCGCAGCATCGACACCAGCGGCGGCGTCAGAGACATGGTGAAGCGAAAGTCGATGCCATCTCGCCGCAGCCCCTCGAACATGTGCAGCAGCGGGACATAGGTCTCGGTGATGGCTTCGTAGAGCCACTCTTCTTCCAGCACAAAGTCCTGCTCGGGGTGGCGCACAAAGGGCAGGTGTGCGTGGAGTACCAAGGCAAGATAGCCTATCATGGCGGCTAGGGATCCTCAGGTGGGAGAAGATAAGGGAGCAAGCTTTCCTTCCCCAGCAATCAATCTGTAGGGAAGGTTAAGAGCAGCATTGCTACCTATCGTCCAGCATTTCCCCCTCGCGGTCAAGGGCTGGGATCGCTGGGGATCGCTGGTGGCCGCCGGGGGGATGTTGGTCAGGACCAGCGGTGGCGAATTTGGTCGTAGATCTCCAGGTATTCTTTGCCGGGGTAGTTCCAGGAGTAGTCGTAGCTCATGCCCTGGATCTGCAGTTGGCGAAACTGGTCGGGGGCGGTGTACCATAGGTCGATGGCCCGATCCAACGCCGACTCTAGGGCTGCGTGATCCGTGTGGTAGAACACGTAGCCATTGCGTTGCTCAGGCAATTTGCAACTGTCGTAGTCGCGGTCAAAAACGGTATCCACCAGGCCGCCCACGCCCCTCACCACCGGAACTGTGCCGTACTTGAGGCCGATCATCTGGGTGAGGCCGCAGGGCTCGTAGTGGCTGGGCACCACCAGGATGTCTGCCCCTGCATAGATGAGGTGGGAAAGTTCTTCGTTGAAACCCAGCTCGATGTGAACGTCGGGGTTGTCGTTGAGGTAGCGTTTCTCATGGGCAAACCAGGCGCCGATCCCCGGCTCCGTGGCGGATCCCAGGAGAACAAACTGGGCATTTTTGAACAGGGAGCGGTAGATGGCGTGGTGCACCAGATGCACGCCTTTCTGTTCATCGAGGCGTCCGATATAGGCCACAATCGGCTTTTCGACATCTTGCAACAGCAGCCGTTCCCGCAGGGCTCTTTTGTTTTTGGCCTTGTTTTCCAAAGTTTGCGCTGTGTAGCGAAAAGGAATAAAGCGGTCGATCTCAGGGTTCCAAATATCGTAATCGATGCCGTTCAGGACGCCGCGAAACTTGTGCTGGTGTAAATAAAGCGTGTGACCCAGCCCATAGCCGTAATCGCCAAATCGCACTTCCAGGGCGTGGTTGGGAGAAACCGTGGTGACAAAGTTGGAAAAGACGATCCCGCCCTTCATAAAGTTGAGGGCAAAGGGGTTAAAGTTATCTCGCAGACGATCGTAGTGGAAGTAATAGGGCTCCCGATTGAGGCCAGTGGCCCAAAGAATTTCCGGGCCGCCAAAGCCCTGGTGCTTGAAGTTGTGGATGGTGTAGCATACCCGCTGGTTTTCCATGCCGTGGTACTTGTAGATCTCAAAGAGCAGTACCGGCACCAGTCCTGTCTGCCAGTCGTGACAGTGGATGATGTCGGGGCGCTTGTTGCTTTTGAGGAGAAACTCCAAAGCTGCCTTGCTGAAAAAAGCAAAGCGCATGTTGTCGTCTGGGCAACCATAGTAGCAGCCGCGATTGAAGAAGTTGTCGCCGGAGTGGGGCTCAATAAAAAAGCAAAGGCGGCCATGTACCCAGCCGCAGTACACCGAGCAGTGGATGGCTCCCCCATACCAGGGCACCCAGAGGTCGCGGTAGGCATCGTGCAAGCCCCAGATCTGGTCGTAGCGCATGGTGTCGTACTTGGGCAAAACCAGCTCGACACAGTGCCCCCGCACTTCTAGCTCCCGGCTGAGGCCGTACACCACATCCCCTAGCCCACCCGCCTTAATGACGGGGGCACATTCCGACGCAATCTGCACGATGTACATTTCGAGATCTCCCGTAGCACCGCCTTACTTTTCTTCACAAAAGATAATCTCTTTTGGCTTCGCTAGCCCATCCCCCGCCTCAGCGAAAAGGGATCCCCGAATAGGGATCCCTTCTGGCAGAACAGGCGCGATTTGGCTGGGCTATCTAGGAGCTTGGATCCCTCAATACCACTGCTGGGCGTAGAGGCGCTGCACCAGATAGAAAACAAACAGGTTCACGTCGACGCGGCGCTCGTCGATCATAAAAGACTCGAGGGTGCTGGCCGGGGATCCTTCAACAGCACAGCGGAAGAACTTGGGCCCGTTGAGGGATCCCTCAGCAAAGAGGACGCTAAACTGCTTCTTGCCGCCGGCAAATGAGCCGACCAGCGTCTTGCCCTCCAGCCGCAGTTGCAGATCGTTGACGCCGCGTTTCTCAAAAGCGGCGATGGTTGCTGGGATCACGTCTTCTGCAATCAGTTGCTCAAAAGGCTTCTCTTCCTTGGCCGGTTTTTTCGCGGCGGCTTTGGCGGAGCCAGTCGCCCCAGTAGCAGGATTAGCGACCTCGACAGGGGCCGACTTTTCGCCAGTGATCTCTTGAGGGGTGGGTTCTCCAGACATGGATCGGTGCTCCGACAACAAGTAAGTTGGGCTACAGACTCAAATGGGCTAGATCTGTCCAGAAGGGCGAAGAGGGCTAGCCTTTGGGGATGTACTGGCTGACGATCCCTTCGGCAGGGATCTGGGGGAAGCCCATGCTGTAGTTGGGAGTACGCCCCTGCAGGTTGTAGGCAATCTCCCCCTGCTTGAGGAGAGAGCGAATGAAGTGTTCCAGGTCAGACCCGATGCGCCGTAGGTTGTACTCGGTCAGATCCCGGCCCCTGTACTCTTCCACCAATTCCTCAAAGCGGGCATAGACCTTCTGCAGGGCGGCATCGTTCCAGACCAGCTCGTTATCCGGATCCACATCGAGGGTGAGCAGATCGTCGCGGGGCACAAAGTTGTTGTCGGCAGTAACCTCGCCGGCAAAGATGTGAACGTGGCGGGTGGTACACTTCAGCATTACAATGGCTCCAATCTGGATCTAACCTTCTCAACAGCGTATCACTACCTAGCGCCAGTGGGGGATCCGCCATTTGTCCTCAGCCTGCTTCCGCCCAGGTTTTCTCTATGCCTGCTGCTGTTTCCCCACTGGAGCGACTACACATCGAGGTAACCAACGTTTGCAACTTTAAGTGTGAGTTTTGTCCAGATGCGATCATGCAACGGCGGCGGGGGCATATGGATCCCGCGCTGCTGGAGCAGATTTTGGCAGAGGTAGCGGCAACAGGGCTAGCCCGCGTGATTGCTTTTCACCTGATGGGGGAGCCGTTGCTCTACCCACACCTTTTTGAGGGCATTCACAGGGCCGCTGAGCTTGGTCTCCGCCTGCACTTGACCAGCAACGGTAGCACCTTCGCCCTCTGGCCAGAGCACGTTGAAAAGCTGAGCCGCAGCCGGCTGACGAAGTTGACGCTCTCTCTGCAAACTCCCGATCCGGCTACCTTCAGCATCCGCGGAGCACCGACCCGCCTGACGCCGGAGCGCTACTTTGCCGGGATCACCCAGTTTCTGCAGACGCATTTGCGCTCGACCAGCCCTACGCGGGTGCATCTCAAGTTCCTGGATACCAGCCCCCACCCTTTTTTGGTGCCGCACAAGGCTCTTTCGGTGATCGATTCTGCCCAGCAGATGCGCGCTCAGCTCTCGGCTTGGGCCAGACGAGCTTTGCAAGGGATCCCTGATGCACCGGCTCCCGATTGGGTGGACGCCCAGATTGCCACTTATCGAGCGGGCCGCTGGCAGCAGATCCCCATCCATCCGCGCTTGGTTTTGGAAACGTTCCCGTTGGACAGTTGGGGCAATGTGGAAACAAACCGGGTGATCCCAGCCCGTTGGGGATACTGCAATGGGGCTTCTGCTCAGGCGGGGATCCTCTACGACGGTACGGTGGTGCCTTGCTGCAAAGACTACGAAGGGCGAATCCCACTGGGGCAGGTGGCGCCGGGGAGATCCCTGGCCGACATTTTGCGGGGCCAGCCGGCCTGTGTGCTGCGGCAGGGGTTCCATCGCTTGCAGGTGAACCATCCCGTTTGCCAGCGCTGTATGGGCGGAGACACTTTCGCCAAAGCCTTGGCCAGGCAAGTGGGTTCTGTTGTCTACTTCAAGGTGTACCGGCCCTGGAAACAGAGCTTGGATCCCGGCTGGGGACAAGTGTGAATGGTTTCCAGATAAAGTCAATGCCCCCTGGCGGCCCCACGTGACTTTCTTTTGGGCGGCTCAGGTATCGGGAGGGAGTTCCAAGACCAGTGGCCCCAGCAAGCCCTTGCGATAGTCGTTGAGAATTTGCCGCGCCGCTCGTTCGGGATTCCCCTGATAGCGTCGCTCGGCCAGCTCTTGCACGGCTACGTTGCCGAGAGGGATCGCATCCGTCCAGCCGTAGCGCTTTTGTAGGAGCGCTTGGGCTTGGGGCTGCACCTTCAGCACCTGATCCAAAAAGTGGGCCGCCACCCGTTCGGGATCGTAGGCGGCTGCGCCGATGTCATCGCAGATGGCCAACAGAGAGGCCGCCTGCTGATCCGGCAGAGAGGGCGGAATGATGCCCGGCGAGTCCAACAGATCCAACTCCCCTCCCAGCCGCACCCATCGCAATTGCCGCGTCACCCCCGGACGTGCGGCGCTCTCGACGGCCCGCCGCCCCAAAAGCCGGTTCAGCAAAGCGGATTTGCCCACGTTGGGAAAGCCCACCACCACGGCCCGAACCGCCCGCGGTCGCATGCCCCGCTGTTGACGTCGCCTATTGACCGCCTGCCCCAGTTGCAAAATCGCCTGTTTAAGGCGATTCACTCCTTCTCCCGATTGGCCGTTGGTGGGATAGACAGGGATCCCTTGCCGTAAAAAATACTCCTGCCAAGCTTTCAGATCCCTGGCTTCGATACAATCCACCCTGTTCAGAGCCAGGAGGCGAGGTTTTTCCCCCAGCCATTGGCCCAGATCGGGATGGCGGCTGGCCAACGGGATCCGTGCATCCACCACCTCGATCGCCACATCCACCCGCTGCAACTGTTCCCGCAACTGGCCAATGGCCTTGGCAATATGGCCGGGATACCACTGGATGGCCGGAGAACCCATGCCGCCAAAACGTTGAGAGTGAACAACAGCAATCAGCAGTGGGATCCAATCTAGCCCAATTCCCCACAAGAGGCTCGACTGGCCCACCAAAGTATTCAATAATACAAGGCAGAGGGCGCTAGGATCCCTCGCCTGGGCAAGCTAATGCTAAGGCATGTAACAGAGGAGAACTATGGTCAAACGCGTGCGATTGGATCCCATTGCCCAGGTGTCTGAGATTGCCACCAACAGCAATTTGCTCTCGGTGCTGCTGCAAGAAGAGCTGAATGTGTTGAAAGAGTGCGGCGGGCGCGGCCTCTGTGCCACCTGCCATGTGTATGTGAAAGAGGGGATGGAGTCTCTCTCGCCGGTCACCAAGCGGGAGCAGCGCACTCTGGAGGTGATCACCACTTGCAAGCCCAATTCCCGACTGGCCTGCCAAGCGCGGGTCCTGGGAGAAGGGGTGGTGGTGGAATTGCCGGCGGGGATGTACATCAATGCCTTTAAGGATATCGAGGCGTTGATCGGGCGGCGGGCCGAACAGCCGCTCTTGCACCCTGTAACCGGCGCGATTTTGGTCCAGCAAGGCAAGCTGATTACGCGCTCGGTGCTGGAATCGGTGAGGGATCTGGATCTGGATATCCAAGAGGCTTTGACTCGCAGCAGCCGAGATTTTTAGTGTTCGCGAAGCGGAACGTAGTCCTTGAAGCCCGCACTCTATGCGTCAGCATGAGCGCGGGAGTACGTCACGGTTTCAAAGCAGCGTTCGCACATCCACCACTTTGCCGCTCACGGCCGCTGCCGCCACCATGGCCGGGCTCATGAGCAGGGTGCGCCCGGTAGGGGATCCCTGACGGCCCTTAAAGTTGCGGTTGGAAGAAGAGGCGCTGATCTGGCGCCCCACCAACCGATCCGGGTTCATCGCCAAACACATGGAGCAGCCGGGATCCCGCCACTCAAACCCTGCTGCCTCGAAGATCTCCCGCAGGCCCTCCTGTTCGGCCTCCTGCTTGACCCGCTCCGAGCCGGGTACTACAAACGCCTTCACCCCAGGCGCCACCCGCCGCCCCTTGACGATCTTGGCCGCCTCCCGCAGGTCGCTTAAGCGGCCATTGGTGCAACTGCCAATGAAGCAGACATCCACCGGCGTCCCCACAATGGGATCCCCCGGCTGCAAATCCATGTAAGCATAGGCCTCTTGGGCCAGTTCCCGCTCGCTTTCCGGCAGCTCCTCGGGAGCCGGGATCCGCTCATCCACGCCAATACCCTGGCCAGGGGTGATCCCCCAAGTAACCGTCGGGGCAATGTCGGCAGCTTGGAACACGACCACGTCGTCATAGACCGCATCGGGGTCACTGGCCAGGCTTTTCCACCAGGCCACTGCCTCTTCCCAGTCAGATCCCTGGGGAGCGAACTCCCGCCCCTTTAGATACTCAAAGGTTACCGCATCGGGATTGACGTAGCCGCAGCGGGCTCCCCCCTCGATGGACATGTTGCAGAGGGTCATGCGCTCTTCCATACTCATGGCCTCGATGGCGCTGCCGCCGTACTCGTAGGCGTAGCCCACCCCGCCTTTGACCCCCAGCCGGCGGATGATGTGCAGGATAACATCCTTAGCGTAAACCCCCGGCCCCAACGTGCCCTGGATCTCGATGCGGCGCACCTTGAGTTTGGACAAAGCTAAGGTTTGGGTGGCCAACACGTCCCGCACCTGGCTGGTGCCGATGCCGAAGGCAATCGCCCCAAAGGCCCCATGGGTGGACGTGTGGCTATCTCCGCAGGCAATGGTCATCCCCGGCTGCGTCAGCCCTTGCTCCGGCGCGATGACATGCACGATCCCCTGCCGACCGGAGCCGCTGTTGTAGAAGCGAATGCCATGTTGCCGACAGTTGCGCTCCAATTCCTGGATCATCTCCTCCGCCAAGGGATCGGCAAAAGGCCGCGCCCGGCCGTCGGTGGGAATGATGTGATCCACTGTAGCCACCGTCCGCTCCGGGAACAGAACCGGCAGATGACGCTCCCGCAGCATGGCAAAAGCTTGCGGGCTGGTGACCTCGTGGATCAAGTGCAGGCCGATGAACAACTGCGTCTGCCCCGAGGGCAACATCCGCACCGTGTGAGCATCCCATACCTTGTCGAATAGTGTCCTCTCGCTCATCTTCCCGGCCTGTAGCCAATTCCTGTAACCCTTCAATGTGCTACCTGGGGGAAAGCTTGTCAAGGTACAGGCTTTCGCACCTCAGTTCTCTGGCCAGGAAACTCCTGCGGTAGCCGATGAGAAGAGTCGCCTTCAAGCGGGATCCCTGAAAGCCGGCCAGGGCAAAAAGCGATAGCCTGCCTCTTCAATGGCGGCGACGATATTCGGCAGGGCCTCGGCGGTATGGGGCCAGCGATCGTGCAGCAGCAAAACCAGGGGTTGATCCGAATTCTTGAACACCTGCAACTGGGCTTGAACGCGTTCCAACAGTTGGGCCGCCGTTTGGCCGGCATAGGCATCTTCTGGGCTCATGTTCCAGTAAAGAACGCGATACCCTGCCTGCTCCAAAGAACGCCGTAAAGCCGAATCGAGACGAAAACCTCCCGGCGGCCGAACCACCAGTTGGGGATCCAAATGCAACGTTTTCAGCAGTTGCGTTGTCTGATCCACCTCGGCATAGAAGATCGCGTCACTGCTGTAGAGGCGTCGATAATCGTGAGTAAACGTATGGTTGGCTATGGTGTGGTGGTGAGCCCGAATGGATTGGGCCAATTCTGGAAATTGAGAGACATGATTGCCGATAAGAAAGAAGGTGGCCGGAATCTGTAGCTGATCCAAAACCTCTAAAAGGCGAGGGGTGGACTGTGGCCAGGGCCCATCGTCAATGGTGAGGAAAGCAGAACGGGGCGGCACCTCTAATAAGGGCTCCAGCACCTCTTCCAAAGGCAGGGGCAAAGGCTGGCTGTTTTCCCAAGGATCAAGCCAATTGGGATCTGCCGCCCAGCCGTGTTGCAGCACCACCTCCACATGAGGGGGAGCAGGGGTGATCAACAGGCGCCCGGTGTGCTCGTCCTGGTTGCCCCAGCTCAGCCGGTAGGGCAGCTCCGCAGGCACCTCAACAAGGGTCGAACGGGTAATCACGGCATAGGGAATGTCGATCAAATAATGCCCGTTCACCCGCTCTTGATGAACCCAAGCAGCAGAGGGAGCCGACAAATAAATGAGGAGATCTTGCGGGTTGCTGCCGCGCACGACTCGAACGCTCTCAATCGGGAGAACGGGGTCGTATTCTGAGGTCAGGGTTAGGTTGAGATCGAAAAGCGGTTGGGCCTCCACCGCGTAGTAGTACAGCCCCACCAATAGGAAAACCAAGAAAAAGATCGCCGCTTTCAGAGAATGCATGGAAGTTGCCGGGGCTTTCGCAACAATCATAGGGCAGAAGGCTACCCCAACTCTCCAGAGAGAGCAGGATGAGCTCAACTTATGAGCGCAGGCGCTCTTCCCATTTACGAGCAGGAGAGGCGCGGCGGATGTCCCGCCAGATGGCTGTGGCAGCCAGGGTGCCATCGGCAACCGCAATTGACACCTGGTTCAGGCCCTGCTTCAAATCCCCGAGCGCAAACAGGCGCGGGTGGGCAGTGCGGCACCACTCGTCGGTGAGCAGACTCTCCCCTTGCCATTTCAAGTCAGGGATCCCTTTCAAGTAGTCGTTGTGGTATTTGGCTCCCATCGCCACCAAGCCGGTGGTAGCCTCAATGTAGGTGCCATCCTCCAGCTCTACCCCTCTCATCTGGTGGTTTTCTCCCCAAAAACGGCGAATGGGAGCTTCGTAGAGGGGATAGCCGTGTTCGGCCAGTTTTTGGCGCATTTCAGGGCCAACCGAGCAGAGGCCGTGGGTCAACACCGAGATATAAGGCGTAAACCAGTTGAGGACAAAAGCGGTGTTGATTTGAGCCTCGGAGCCGACGATCAAAACCGCCTTTTGATCCCGCATTTCATGGCCATCGCAGATCATACAAACATGCAGCGAGTAGCCCGCATACTCGTAAACATTTTGCATGTCGGGCAATTGCGGCAAATGGTCGATGATGCCCGTTGCTGCAATCAAATATCGGCTGCGAAAAACGGGGTAGAGGCTGTTGACTTTTCCCACCTTGACCTTGACGGCAAAAAGCTCTCCCTCATCCTTCACATCTTCCACATAGCCCCACAGATAGTCCACCCCCAAGCTGAGGGCGTGCTCCCTTCCCTGTCGCAACAGCTCCCGCCCTGGCGTGGTCGGAGGTAGGCCGAGATAATTGCGCAAATCCTGCATCCAAAAAGAGCGGCCTCTGCCTTTTTCTACGACCAGGCAGCTCAAGCCGTAGCGAGCCAGATAGATCGCCGCCGACAACCCCCCTGCGCCGCCGCCGGCGACAATGACATCGTAGATTTTGTTCAAGCCAACTTCTAGGTTCTTGCTGTTCAGCTTCATAGACGGTATCCTCTCGTAAGCTTTCTACTGGGTAACCTTCAAGTCGTCGGTCGCGGATCCAAAAACCTTAAGAAAATCCATATGTCCCGAAGGTCTGCTTATCCTGTTCATGCATCATGTCTCTATTAAGGCGTGTCGAGGTGAAGGGATCAGTTCCAACAACCGTCTAGAATAGGGGCTGAACTCTCTGTCAGGAGAAGAACCTTATGCCAGGCATCTTAGCGGCCATTGCCCTCATCTTCATTGGCTACCTGTTCAACTCGGTCAAGATCATCAGCCAGGGGTATGAGGCACTGGTAGAGCGTTTGGGCCGGTTTCACCGCAAGCTAACCCCAGGGCTGCACGTTATTCTCCCCCCCCTCGACAGAATTGTTTTCCAGGAAACCATTCGCGAGAAGGTACTGGACGTGCCACCGCAGCAGTGCATCACCAGCGACAACGTTTCGCTGATGGCCGATGCAGTGGTTTATTGGCGCATCACTGATATGATCAAGGCCCGCTATGCAGTGGAGGATGTGCAACGGGCTTTGATTAATCTGGTGCTGACGGCCTTGCGCGCCGAAATTGGCCGCATGGACTTGGATCAAACCTTTTCCTCCCGTGCCGAGATCAACGCCCGCCTTTTGACAGAACTGGACGAGGCCACCGATCCCTGGGGGATCAAGATCACCCGCGTAGAAGTCAGGGATATCCAGCCCTCTAAGACGGTGCAAGACTCGATGGAAAAGCAAATGGCTGCCGAACGGGAAAAGCGGGCCGCCATCCTCAAGTCGGAAGGGGAACAGCAGGCCAGCATCAATCAGGCGGCAGGGGCTGCTAAGGCACAGTTGTTGCGAGCAGAGGCCGAGAAGCGGGAGCGGCTGCTGCTGGCCGAGGGTACGGCTGAGGCCATCAAAACCATTGCCGCCACTCTGCAGGAGAACCCGGAGGCAGTCAATGCGCTGCAATACCTGATGGCGCAAAACTACATCGATATGGGTTTCAAGGTGGGCAGCAGTCCCAGCTCGAAGGTGATCTTTATGGATCCCAACTCCATCCCCGGCACCCTGCAAGGATTGGTCTCCATGGTGGACGTTGCCAAAAGCGGACAGGGCTCCGGATCGCAACCGTTGCGCACCTCCGCTGCTTTCCCAACTGAGGTGGATCTTCCTCGGCTCGACTAAACCATGGTGGCTTCAGCCCAGGAAGGAGCTCCTGCTTGGCTGCTGGTGGGGCAGGTGGTGGCGGCCCATGGCCTGCGGGGCTGGCTGCGGGTCAAGTGCTGGTCAGATTTCCCGGAGCGACTCACCCAGCCGGGGCCCCGTTGGCTGCAGCGGGATGCGGATCCGGAGCCCTTACTACATCCTTTGATCGAGGGGCAATTTTTCCCGGCTAAGGGCCTTTACTTGGTGCGACTGGAAGGGATCCCCGATCGAACGGCTGCAGAGGTTTGGGTGGGAGCCAAGGTGCTGGTGCCGGCTTCCCACCGCTTGCCCCTCCAGCCGGAGGAGTACCACTACCGCGATCTCATCGGCTTGGCCGTCTATCACCAAGGAGAGCTGCTGGGACAGGTTTCGGGGATTTTGGCCGCCGGCCAGGATGTGCTGGAGATAACAACCCCTGACCGCCGACAGGTGTTGATCCCTTTTGTAAAAGCCCTGGTGCCCGTTGTGGATTTGGAAAAAGGCACGCTTCAGGTACAGCCGCCGCCGGGGTTGGTGGAGAGCTTTCTGGGTTAGGGTCTGGAGAGATAGACTGATTTCTCTACCTGCATCCCCTCCTGAACTCGGCCCCCAGAAGCGTCTGTGTGGCTATTCTAGCCTTTTGTGCTACCATAGGGGCAGTTTTTTGGGATACTAGACTCACTCCTGGCCTTTAAGGTCAATTTTCTGGGTTTCTGTGGATCTTGGCTGGGGGTCTTCTTCAGGATTGGAGTTGCGAATGACGGAAAACTACGGTGCAGAGCAGATCCAAGTTTTGGAAGGCTTGGAGGCTGTGCGCAAGCGGCCTGGCATGTACATTGGTTCCACCGGGCCCAAGGGGTTGCACCATTTGGTGTACGAGGTGGTGGACAACTCCGTCGATGAGGCTTTGGCCGGCTATTGCGACGATATTCAGATTACCCTCTACCCCGATGGCTCGGTGTCTGTTTTGGACAATGGCCGCGGCATTCCGGTGGATATTCATCCCAAAACTGGGCAGTCGGCCCTGGTGACGGTGCTGACGGTGTTGCACGCGGGGGGCAAGTTCGGCGGCGGCGGTTATAAGGTCTCCGGCGGGCTGCACGGGGTAGGGGTGTCGGTGGTAAATGCCCTCTCCGAATGGGTGGAGGTGACGGTTTGGCGGGAGGGCAAGGTTCACTTTCAGCGGTTTGAGCGCGGGGCGGTGGTGGGATCCTTGCAATCCGAGCCGCAACCCCAGGGATCCAACCGGCGGGGTACAGAGGTGCGCTTCAAGCCGGATGGGCTGATCTTTCCCGAGCGAGAGTTCGACTATGCTCTGTTGGCGGCCCGCTTTCGCGAGTTGGCCTACCTCAACGCTGGCCTGAAAATTACCTTCACCGACCTGCGGCGGGATCCACCGCACCGCGAAACCTATCAGTATGCGGGCGGCATCAAGGAATATGTAGCCTTCATCAACCACGAAAAAACCCCCATTCACTCCGACATCATCTACATACGGGGGGAGCGGGATGGCGTCGAGGTGGAAGTGGCGCTGCAGTGGTGCTCGGATGTCTATACCGACACGTTGATCGGCTTTGCCAACAACATCCGCACCACCGAGGGGGGCACCCACTTGGAGGGCCTGAAAGCCTCTCTTACCCTCACCATCAACAGCCAAGCCCGCAAGCTCAACAAACTCAAAGATTCTGACAGCAACCTGGCCGGAGAAAACGTGCGGGAGGGGCTGACGGCTATCGTCTCGGTCAAAGTACCCAACCCCGAGTTTGAGGGGCAGACCAAAACCAAGTTGGGCAACACGGAGGTGCGGGGCATTGTCCAGACCCTCGTCTCCGAGGCGCTGGCGGAGTATCTGGAGTTCAACCCCAACGTGGCCAGGGGGATCGTCGATAAAGCCATCCAGTCCTTCAACGCTGCCGAAGCAGCCCGGCGGGCGAGGGAATTGGTGCGGCGCAAATCCGCCCTGGAATCTTCCACGCTGCCGGGGAAGTTGGCCGATTGCAGTTGCCGTGACCCGGCCGAATCCGAGGTGTATTTGGTGGAAGGCGACTCGGCGGGGGGCAGCGCCAAACAAGGTCGGGATCGGCAGTTTCAGGCGGTACTGCCTTTGCGCGGCAAGATCCTCAACATCGAAAAGGCAGATCCCGCCAAGATCTACAAAAATGCCGAGATTCAGGCGATGATCACGGCGCTGGGGTTGGGGGTTAAAGGCGATGAATTTGATCCCAGCCAACTGCGCTACCACCGCATCATCCTCATGACCGATGCTGACGTGGACGGCAGCCACATTCGCACCCTGTTGTTGACCTTTTTCTACCGCTATCAAAAGGCCCTTCTGGAACAGGGCTATGTCTATATCGCCTGTCCGCCGCTCTACAAAATCGAGTGGGGCCGCAATAATGTTCGCTATTGCTACAGCGACGCCGAGAAGGATCAGATCGTGCGGGGATTGCCGGCCAACGCCAAGTACACTATCCAACGGTTCAAGGGTCTGGGGGAAATGATGCCCGAACAACTTTGGGAGACCACCATGAACCCGGCAACGCGCACCCTCAAACAGATCACCATTGAAGATGCGGTGGAGGCGGATCGCATTTTCACCATCTTGATGGGAGATGCTGTCGGCCCCCGACGGGAGTTTATTGAGGCTCACAGTGCCCATCTGGATCTGGCGGCTCTGGATATCTAGCCGATGGCGGGAAGCTTTGCCCTCTGGAGGAGGGTCGCTCTCCACTGTCGGCAGTTACAGTCGTTTCCAACAGGATTAAGACACTTTGCCGCCGGCCCAAGCGCTCCGCGCCGCTCACGCGACCACCCCCGACCCCTCTCCCTCAGGGAGCAGCCCAAGCGCTCTGCGCCGCTCACGCGACCACCCCCGACCCCTCTCCCTCAGGGAGAGGGGAGTTAGGGATAGGCGCGTTCGCGGCAGCATTGCGTCGCAACAACGACGTAGAGAAACGTTTCATGAATAGGTCAGGGAGTTGCAGCTCAAGCCATGTGGCAAAGTGAGGGAAGAGCGTTCAAGATCCGGCCATGCCTACATTGTTTGCGGCTCTCCTGGCGGCGCTGGGGGGCTATCTCCTGGGATCCATCCCCACCGGCTACTGGGTAGGCCGTTGGTGGGGCGGCATCGACCTCCGCCAACAGGGATCCGGCTCGACGGGGGCAACCAATGTGTTGCGGACGCTGGGCAAGGGGCCGGCGCTGCTGGTGTTGCTGGTGGATGCTGCCAAAGGGGCGGCAGCGGTGGTCCTGGGATCGGCTTTGGGATCGCCGTGGTGGGTGGTCGTAGCGGCCCTGGGGGCGGTGATCGGCCATAGCCGCTCCTGTTGGCTGGGCTTCAAGGGGGGCAAATCGGTGGCCACCAGCCTGGGGATCTTGTTGGCTATGGCTTGGCCGGTGGCGCTGGCCACCTTTGGCGTCTGGCTGCTGGGGATCGCCCTCACCCGCATTGTCTCCTTCAGCTCTTTGCTGGCGGCAGGGGCGGCCCCGCTCTTGATGTGGGCAATGGCTCAGCCTCTGCCCTATGTGTTGTTTGCCTTGGCGGGCGGAGTGTATGTGATCGGGGCTCATCGACGCAACATCGAGCGCCTGCTGGCCGGCTCGGAGCCGCGCATCGGCCAAAAATTGGCCCAATCTCCCTAATTCACCCTGTCCCAGAGCACGATGGAACAGACGACAGTGGTTTTCGTTTACGGATCCCTGCTGCGGGGTGGCCAGTACCACAGCCTGCTGCAAGGAGCAGAGTTTTTGGGAACCGACAGCCTCAACCACATCGACCTCTACGATCTCGGCCCCTACCCGATGGCGGTTCCTGGCCAAAATCGGCTCTACGGCGAGCGCTACCGCATTCCCTTGAGCCTGTTACCCCGCCTAGACGAGCTGGAAGATCACCCGCGGCTGTACGAACGACGGTGGGTGCAATTGGAGAGCGGCACCTCGGCCTGGGTATACCTAGGTCAGCCCAAGCAGGTGCAGGGGTGCTCGCTCATCGCCAGTGGCCGCTGGCTGCCTCGAGATCCCTAGAGATCAAAGTGGAGCTTGACGCCCTCAACATACTGGGGCAGTAACTCGGCTGAGGGTGGATCCCATTCCGGGGGATCCGACTCTCTGGCAAAGGGAGCAGCGGCCTCTACAGGGCTGGACGTGCGCTCCAGGTAGTAGATGCGATCTCCGCGTCGCCAAACGTCCGGCTCAGGCAGGTAAAACAACCGGCCCAGTTGAGACGATCCGCCTCCCTCCCGGAACCAGCCCCCCAAGCGCTGCGGGCGCACCAGCAACAAAGGCAGGCAGAGATCGGCTTTGATGCGGTAGGCAAACTGATCCCGCAGCCGCTCCAACGTGGGATCCTCCACTTCCATCTGGGCTGAAAAGGGGTTGAGCAGAGCTGAGCGCGCCGCCGAGATCGACTCCTGGGCCGAGGCCACTGTCAATTGGGGGGGCTTCAGACCCAGATCCGCCAAGGTGGGCAGGGTGATCGAGCGCAACTCGGCCCGGTTGGCCTCCAGGTAGCCGGCCCAGCGCTGCAGTTGGGAAAAGGGGATCGGCAGGGTGCGGATCCCTTCTGAGATGGGCATCTCCGGCAGCAATACCGTCCAGATGGCAGCGGAAACCGAGAGCTTCACCATCAACTCGGCAATGGCCCAGTTCATCTGGGGATCCAAAGTCAGGATCAGCAGCGTCTCCGCATGGTCGATATCGGCTTTCAAGAAGGCTGACTCGCTCAGCACGGCTTCCTGCAAAGATCCGGGAAGCACCTGGCCAGGTTCCTCCAAGGACTCCGTCCCGCTGACGCGAACGGGCAGAGCTTTGGAGAGCCCATTGCTGGTGGGGGGCTGGGGCCCTGAGGTATGGCCGGCTTTGTGGCCGTTGAGCTCGGCTGGGCCGACAGGCTCGCGCAGACGGGATCCCGACGGCAGTGGCAGCACCTCCACCGCCTGGTTGAGGGAGCGCAGCAACTGGGCCAACTGGTCGACCAGCGGATGGTTGCCGACGATCACGGTAGAACTGCCCTGATCCAAGCCCAGCCAGCGGGCCACCCAGGCGGCGGTCAGCCCCTGCACCGTCACCGTGAGCGAGATGGTCAAAAACACCAGCGCCTTGAGGGCATCTCCCCCGGTAATGCCCCGCTCGGTGAGCAAAATGGCAAACAAAGAGGCCACCGAAGCCGCCACAATGCCGCGGGGGGCCAGCCAGGCCACAAACAGCTTCTGCCGCCAATTGAGGTCGCTGCGCCAGGTACACAGCCACACGCTCAAGGGGCGCACCACCAGCATCAGGCAGAGCACCGTGGCCAACGCTCCCCAGCCCAGAGCAAATACCGCCTTCAGAGAGAGGGTGGACGTGAGCAGGATAAACAATACCGAGATAGCGACCACCACCAACTGGCCGTGGAACTGGCGCACGCTCCGCTCGGCAATGGCCGCCTTCTGCCGCACCACCAGGCCCGCCATCACCACCGCCATCAGCCCCGCCTCGGAGCGCAGCGACTGGGCCAGGGCAAACACCCCCAGCGCCCCCGCCAGCACCACCGAGTTGCGCAGCTCCTCCGTCAAAAACTGCCGCGACCAGAGCAGAAAGGATCCCATCAGCCAGCCCCCCAGCGCCCCCACCGCCGACCCAATGGCCAAGCGGCTGGACAACTGCTCCAAGGCCATGAGGAAGCTGGGGTGGCCAGAAAGCACCACCTGCAGCACCACCACCGCCAAGATGGCCCCCACCGGATCGATGAGCACCCCTTCCCCTTCCAGCAGGGTGCTGACGGCGGAATCGACCCGTACCCGCTTCAGGATGGGGTTAATCACCGTCGGCCCCGTCACCACCACCAGGGATCCGAACAAAAAGGCCAGGGGCCAGGGAAACTCCCCCAAATAGTGGGCCGCCACCGCTCCCCCCACCAAGGTCAGCAGGGATCCCAGCAACACCAAATTGCGCAGGCTATCGGAGACTTGGTTGAGACGTTGCAGCCGCAGGTTCAGCCCCCCCTCAAACAGGATCAGAGCCACCGCCAACGACACCAGCGCCTCCAGCCCGGATCCCATAACCTGGGGGTGAACCCAGCTCAGGCCATCCGGGCCCAGCAGCACCCCAAACAGGAGCAGGAAAACAATGCTGGGCACCTTGACAAAATTGGCCAGGACTTGAGCTGCGATCCCGGCCACTAGGGCCAGCGTAAACAGGATCGTCAGCTCAAAGGAGTTTTCCATGCCGAGGCTCAACCTCCCTTAGCGAGAACTCTGTCCCAGCAGTTCTGTCTTGGTTAGCGTTGGGGCCACAGAAGGTTGACATGAACAGGCTGTTAACAACTACAAGTCGCTCCGGGCCGGGACAGACACAGGTGGGAGCAGCGAGAAAGCATCTTGACGAACAGGCAAACTCTGGCCGAATGTAACACTTTTATGTAACACCTTGAAGTTACTGCTCCTTGAGTCTAGGGTAGCTCAGGCCGAAGGTGAACTCAAATGGCCGCCCTCGGAGGGGGCAGCTCCCTGTTGCAGGCTGTCCTCTTGGCAGGGGCCGGCCTCCGCCAGGGGCTTGACACGACGAATGGGCAGGTTGGCGATCAGGGCCGTCGTCCCCCCTTCTGCCGCCAAGTGAAATTGCAGCCCCTCCGCATCCAGCTCCACATAGCGGGACACCACCCCCAAAATCTCCAGCCGCATCGCTTCCAAGGCTGCCGGGGTGAGGTCGGTGCGGTCGTGGGCCAAGATCAGTTTCAGGCGTTGCTTGGCCTGCTCGCGGCTGCTGCCGGAGTGGCGGGAGAAAAGCTGATCTAAGAAATCGAGAAGCATGGGCCTTAGCGGTAGCTGGAGTCAGTCGTTAAGGCGAATGGGGATGGGCAAACCCAATCCAAATCAGGCAGAAGAGCCATTCAAAGCACCTTTTGGTTTAAAAACCGCTTGGCTTTTTCCCAGAAAGACTCACCCAAGCTGGCCAACTTGGGGAATTCCACCGTCTCCCCTTCCAGCCGTCGGGCAATGCGCTGGATGGCCTGAGCAGCCAGAGTTGGGTTGGCCGAGAGGACTAGGGGCTCCCCTTTGTTGGTGGAGACGATCACCTCCCGGTCTTCTGGAATGATACCCACCAAGGGGATGGCCAGCACCTCCACCACGTCTTCCACCGACATCATCTGGCCAGCTACCACCATATCGGGGCGCAGGCGGTTGACGATAAGCTGGGTCGGTGCAATTTGTGCAGCTTCCAACAAGCCCACTACGCGATCTGCATCCCGCACTGCCGCCACCTCCGGGGTGGTGACGATGAGTGCCTCGCCGGCCCCCGCGATGGCATTGCGAAACCCCTGTTCGATCCCTGCCGGGCAGTCGATCAGCACATAGTCGTGGCTGCCGGCCAGCTTCTCGATCAACTGGCGCATCTGATCTGGGTTGGCCGCCGTTTTGTTGCGGGTTTGGGCTGCTGGCAACAGCGAGAGATTGGGGGTGCGTTTGTCTTTCACCAACGCTTGTTCAAGGCGACATTCCCCCGCAATCACCTCTAGAGCCGTGTACACCACCCGATTCTCCAGCCCCAGCAACAAGTCCAGGTTGCGCAGGCCAAAGTCGGCATCCACCACCACCACCGAGCGACCCAAGCGCGCCAAGGCAGTGCCCAGGTTGGCCGTTAGGGTGGTTTTGCCCACCCCGCCTTTGCCAGAGGTTACGACAATGACTCGGCTCATACCCCCCTCCGCAGAAAATCCTGAAGGCTGGCAATGCAGATGGCATCCTCCTGCAAGTAAACCACCTCTGGCGTGTCGGGGGGGGATCCACCCTCGGGTGGACGGGCCACCTGATCGGCAATGCGCAACTGAGTCGGCTCCAACTGCAAAGCCAAGATCACAGCACTCCTATCTCCCTCGGCGCCGGCATGCACCAGCCCTCGCAGACGTCCCCAAACCCAAATGTCTCCGCCCGCAATGATCTCGCCGCCAGGGTTGAGATCCCCCAGCAAGAAGACCGAGCCGCGGTGGCGCACGGACATTCCCGAGCGCACTGTGGATCGCAGGTAGAGGGGGGTGGTATCCGGGGGGACAGGGGGAATCGCCTCTAAGGGGGAAGATTGTTCCACAGAATAGCCCAGCGTCGCCGCCGCAATCGCCGTCGAGCGGGATCCGGTTTGGACGCGCCACAGTTGCAGTCCATGCTGGGACAACAGGGCAGCAAGGATTTGTAAGGCAGGCATGTCCAGCTCTCGCCCTTGGCACCACAGGGTCAGGGGGGCCACTCCTGCCCAGTGGGGTTTGCGGCTGCGCAACTGCCACACCAAGTTCTCCCAAACTTCTTCCCAGGTCAGGGTGCTGGGCAGGTGCAGATGGATCCCTTGGGCATCCGAGCGAAAGTACACACTGCCCGTAGCCCAGGAGTCTGGAGATGGGGTAAGCGGGGAGATTTCAGGGTTCCATGTAGGGGATCCCATCATAACGGCGCCTGAACATTTGCCCGAATATAGAGCCTCATCCTATTCCATTCTTCCCCAGGGGTATGGTGCAATTTTTGGCCAAATCGCTCAACATGGCCTAGTCAGCTCCGGCAGCTCCACTTGGCCTGCGCAATCTCTCCCCCAAACCCAGCGCACCGAAATCGAGATCTTGCCTGTGCTGCCGGTTTTACACTATAGCCCAGCGCCAATAGACATGAGGGATCCCCGCCATCGATCTGGCCAACTCACTCCAGCGCTAGTGTACCAACCCTTTTGGGTCTTGCGCAGGGGTGTTCAATGGGTTGCATCTGGACAACCATGAGCTCAAGAGCAGAACACAGGGTCAGTTTGAAGAGAGCGCCGAGCTGTGCCCAGCGGATCCCATATCCAAGTTTGGTTTATAATCTTTTTAGATTTCGGCTTAGCTTGGATTTGAAGAGGTCAACTTTAGCCTGGCTGAGCTGTACGGCTCTTCTGCAGCGCCCCACTGGGTCTAGATCCTTTCCCGTCCTGTTTGGTTTGTTTTTCTATCAACTTGGGAGATTCTTATGGCCGTTCCCAATGGTCATTCCAGCACGCTTCCAGAGCAAGAAGCCTCTTCTGTGGGAAAGGACTCCGTCTCGCCAACGCAGATGGGTAGCCCTCTGAACCTGGCTCCTCTGCCTGCTGAGGGGGCCTCTGCTCAGATGCCGGTACTGCTGACGGAGAGATCCGGCCCGCCCGTCTTCCCCAGCCCTGTCAAGTTCAGCAAGATCGAGATCGACCACCGTCCGGTGGGGGCTTCGACCCTGAAGGTGGTGGATTACTATGCCGACGGACGTCCGGTTGCCGCCGCAACTCTTAAGGTTGTGGATACCTGGGGCGAGGGGCGCCCAACGGTTGCCTCGGGGGCCAAATTCATCCATGATCCCGCCCTCAATCGTCCGGTGATGGCCGATGGCCTGAAAATTGCCAAAACCTTCCTGGGCAACCGCCCCATCGAGGCCAGTCCCCTCAAGGTGCTGCGCTAGCCGGGATCCCCAAGATGGCCCCTTTGCTAACCTGGGCTGGGGCGCATCAGGGTGGTGAGTATGGAGCTCCTGGCGATTCTCGTGGGGCTGTTGGCAGGCTTGGGAGGAGGAGCAGGCTATCTGGCAGATCAGACGGCACGGCAGCTTTTGCTGGATCAGTTGGATCGGGCCGAGGTTTTGGAGGTGCGCATCCAAAGCCGACCCAACTACCGTCTGCTGAAGGGCCAAGCGGATCGCCTGCTGATTGCCGGTCGCGGGCTGTGTCGGGCCCCTTTCCCCCGCCTTGAGCTTCTCGAGTTGGAAACCGATCCGGTGGCGATCGATCCCTCTTTTTTTCAGGGGGCTCCCCTGCGCCTGGCGCGACCTCTGCAAGCTGCGGTGCGGGTGGTGGTGCGAGAAGAGGACTTGAATGCTGCCCTCAACCTGCCAGAGGTGCTCCGCCAGTTTCAGGATATTCAAGCAGATCTGCCCTTTGGCGGAGCTGGCAGGGAAGCTCGCCGTTTTGACCTGCGTCAGCCCCGCGTCGAGTTTTTGGATCCCAACCGTATTCAGCTTTCTGCCCTCTTGGTGGAGCGGGACGGCGGCACCAAGCAGTCGGTCGAAGTGGTGTTCAACGCCGGGATCCGGGTGGAAGAAGGGCGCAGCCTCAAGCTGGAGAATCCGGAGTTTGTCATCGGTTCTGTACGGGTTCCCGATGAGATCTCAGCAGCCTTCTTGGGCGGGCTCAATAGGGTGTTTGACCTGCAAGAGCTGGAAGAGATCGGGATCCTGCTGCGGGTGCTCAGCCTAGAGATAGAACCTGACCAATTGCAGGTGATTGGGTTTGTGCGGGTGGAGACGCTGGAGAAGATCATGATCCCTGACGCGGACGGCTAGAGATCCCGGTTGAGCATGGATGCAATCTTCAGCTAGAAACCGCAGGAGCCCCGCCCTGTACCCCCCTCTGTCCACCCGTATACGGGGGGAAGGCGGGCCGGTCAGGGTCGGGAGGAATGCGGACGACGGATAATCGTGACATGACCCAAATCATGACTATCTCCTGCAAGCTCAAGGTGTCTGCTTCGCAAGCCGTGAAGCTAGAGGCAACCTTGTCGGCTTTTGCACAAGCACTCCTCGCGCCAGCGGGCCGTAGGCCTTACTGGGTCAACCAAAACACGCCAGAGAAGGTGGTCAACCCAGTCAAGCTTCAATGGACAGCAGTTGAACCGGGTCAGAGATCACTACTCCCGGTTGAGGGCGGCTATGCAACGCAAGGCCAGCAAGGGCACACGCAGCACTCGGCGCAGGTGTCGGCAACTGCTGCAACGGTTGTCTGGCCGGGAGAGACGCTTTCAAACCTGGGTCAATCACTGCATCTCCAAGTCCATTGTTTCCAGGGCACTGGCCACCCACCGTTTTATTGCCTTGGAAGACCTGACCGGGATCCGGGAGCGCGTCAACCAACAGCGGCGCAGCAAGAGAGAGCGGCGGCGGGCGAACATTGAGGCCTACGGCCCGCTAGCGCGAGGGGCGTTCTACCCGTTGCGGCAGTTTGTGCACTACAAGGCAGCAAGAGCAGGGGTGAAGGTGGTGGTGGTGCCGCCTGCCTACAGCTCGCAGACCTGCCACCGGTGTTTGTGGATTGGGCAGCGGGAAGGGAAGCGTTTTCGTTGTGTGAACCCGGCCTGTGGTTGGGAAGGGGATGCGGATTTGAACGGTGCCAACGTGATTGCGCTTTTGGGGGTCGCTGTAAACCGGCCTAGAGGCCCGTGGTTGGCTTGCCAACTGCAGGGCTACCAGAAGCCCGCTCCGTATCGCTTAGCGGTCGGAGTCGGGTAGTTTACGGCTGCGCTCTAGGGTCTGCTCTGTCAAACTGGAAAAAAACAGTCTGGCTGGAGATTGGGATTATGGCCTTCGATTGGTTTCGCCGCCGCTATACCGACTCCCCTGGTGAAGCAAAGCCTTCGCCACCAGACCCCACGTCGGCCACGGAGCCAGCGGAGATCTCCCCCGAAGACTATTTGGCCTTCGCCAAAGCCGCCTATGCCAACCTGAAGGCCCGTGCCGCTGGCCAGGAGGCCCCAGCCAAGGACTCCGTCCCGCTTGAGCAAACAGATGGGCAAATAGAAGGGATC
The DNA here is from genome assembly GCF_047462395.1 of Synechococcus sp. H55.7. Taxonomy (NCBI): domain Bacteria; kingdom Bacillati; phylum Cyanobacteriota; class Cyanophyceae; order Synechococcales; family Synechococcaceae; genus Synechococcus; species Synechococcus sp. H55.7. The sequence goes on along the minus strand of NZ_JANSJD010000009.1, from coordinate 30,953 downwards.
CCTGCAGAAGCTCTCCAGCCACAGCCACCGGCCTCGCCTCCGGAGCCTATTCCAACAAAAGAACCGGTATCTCCAGAATCACCCTCTGTGCAGCCGGCGGCAGCTCCCTCGTTTTTCGATCTGGCTCCCCGTGCTGCCGAGCGTCTGCAAGCCCTGCAAGCCAGCGCTGTGGAAGAGCCGGAGCCGATGACCCCAGCCGTCGCTCCCTCTCCCGAGACCGGGCCGGAAGAGCTGGTCTTCGATGAAGGCTTCCGCTGGTCAGCCGAGATCTTGGCGGCCCAAGGGCGCAAACCGGAAGAGATCTCCGTAGAAGAGATCTCTTGGCTGCAAAAGCTGCGGCGAGGCTTGGGCAAAACCCGCCTCAACCTAATCAACCAATTGAAGGCCCTGGTAGGCCGTGGCCCCCTCGACCAGAAAGCTGTAGAAGAAATTGAGGCCCTGTTGCTGCAGGCCGATGTGGGGATCGATGCCACCGAGCGGATCATCCAAGCCCTACAAAAGCGCATGCGCGAGGAGGTGGTGCCGCCGGAGGAGGCGGTCAAATACCTCAAGCAGCAGATGCGCCAGATGTTGACGGTAGGGGATCCCACCTTTGCGCCGCAACGGGGCACGCTCAACATTTGGCTGATTGTCGGGGTGAATGGAGCGGGCAAAACCACCACCATCGGCAAAATTGCCCATGTGGCCCGCGAGTCTGGGTACCGCTGCTTGATCGCCGCTGCCGACACCTTCCGGGCTGCCGCGGTGGAGCAGCTCAAGGTTTGGGCAGAACGAGCGGGGGTAGAGGTGATCGCCAATCCTTCTCCCAATGCTGACCCGGCGGCGGTGGTCTTTGACGCCATCACAGCCGCCCAGGCCAGGGGCACCGAGCTGCTCTTGGTGGATACGGCGGGCCGTCTGCAAAACAAGAAAAACCTGATGGAGGAGCTGGCCAAGATCCGCCGCATCATCGACAAAAAAGCTCCTGAAGCCAAGGTGGAAAGCCTGCTGGTGCTGGATGCCACCCAAGGGCAAAACGGCTTGCGCCAAGCGGCGGTGTTTTCCGAAGTGGCCAAGCTGAGCGGCGTGATCCTGACCAAGCTGGATAGCACCGCCAAGGGGGGCATTGCCCTGGCCATTACACAACAGATGCACTTGCCCATCCGCTTCATCGGCGCCGGCGAGGGGCTGGAAGATCTGCGGCCTTTTTCCAGCTATGAGTTTGTGGAAGCTCTCCTGAGCGAGTATTGAGGCGCCCCCTTTCTGGGAAAAGCCACCGTGAAAGAGATACACACAGCTCCCAACTGTGTTGGGCGTCGCCCTCGCCTTCTGCCCTGGAGCGCTGCGGGGGTGGGAGCAGGTTTGCTTTGGGCCTGGGGTGGGCACCGCTGGATCCAGAGCGGGTTGAACCTGGCCTGGACGGGATCCACCCAGGATGCAGAGGCTTTGCAAGAATTTGTAGCCACCTTGACCCAGGTGTTGTCGGGGGTGTTGGGCGTTACCCTCTCGGTGGTGGCCATTGTGGTGCAGTTGAGCGCGGATCGCTTCACCCCGAAGGTCACCGAGCTGTTTTTGCGCGAGCAGGTCAACTTCTATCTCTTCTTTTTCCTGATCCTGGCCAATGTGGTCAGTTTGTGGAGCTCGATAGCCCTGAGCTTTTACGATCCCGCCAGCGGACATCCGGGGCTGCTCATCGGGCTGAACCTGCTGCTGGGCACAGCTTCGTTTTTGGTGCTGATCCCCTACTTTCGCTTTGTGTTTAACTTCTTGCAACCGACCTCGATCATCCGTCGCATTGAGCAGCAGGTGCGGCAGGCCGTCCTGGGATCCCTTGTCTCCAGAAGATTGGGATCTGATTTCGGGTTCGAGGAGAGTCGTTTCTCTCGCTGGCGTCGGCGTGGTGTGGCAACAGAGCAGCACTCTCCAACAGGCCAATGTTCGCCAGCTCATCAGCGCTGCCTTGCTGCCCTCGATGAGATCAAAAGCATCGCCACCAGCGCTCTCCGCCAACAGGAGGGAAGCATTTTCTTGGAAGCGTTGGATAGTCTAAAGTCTCTATGGATCTTCTATGCCGAGCACAAAGCACAACTGCACCCCACCTGGTTTCTCTTGACCGCGGCTCTGCAGCGGGATCCGGACTTTGCTTCGGTGGATAAGGGCCTATTGAGCCAGATCGAGGCAGAGAGATCCTGGCTGGAGCTGAAGATCTTGCGGCAGTATCAGGCCTTGTTTGTCGAGGGGCTAAACGGCATGCAGCAGGCGAGCACCCTGGTGGCCATTCACAGCCGGGAGCTGGGGATCCGCGCCCTGGAAACCCAACGACTCACGGTAGCGGGGTGGGTGATCAAGTTTTTCAACACCTACCTGCGGGCTGTCATCAACGCGCGCGACATCCGCGGTGGCTACAACCTGCTCAAGCAATACCGCCTGCTGGCCGAGGCAGCCCTACACCACCGTCAGTCGGCCCTGGTCTTGCAGATTGTTGACTACTTTCGCTACTACAGCTTGACTGCCTACAAGGCCGGCCTCTTTTTCCTTTCGGAAACCTTTGGCTTCGATCTGGGAAGGCTGGCCCAGTTGAGCTGTGCTCTGCAGTCGGAAACAACCGAAGCCATTGTGCAAGCCTTGTTACGCCTAGACCAAGACCCCGAAAGCGAGCAACAGGAGAATACCTTGCGCGGGATCCGCAAAACCCAGGTGCGGCTGGCGGCTTACTTTCTCAGCCGTGGGCGGGAGGATTTGGCCAAGTTGATCTACAGGGATATGCAGCACGAGCCCTCGGCGCGCCTGCAGAGCATCCGCCAAGAGCTGCTCTCTACGGCTGCGGAGTTTTGGGAGTTCACCGACCGGGGGGAGAACTTCTACTACCTCGAACCGGCCCTGCAACCCTATGCCGAGCAGTTTTTCGGCTGGTTTCAGGGCTTGACCTCTCTGGCAGATAAGCTGGAGAGCGCCTCTAGATCCCTGGAGCTTCCGTAAAAAAAGCCAGATCTCTTTACCGCAGGGTTTAGTTTAGTTTGGTCAGAGCCGCCCCTTGGTGTCGTTCCAGAAGGCTTGTCTCATGCGTCCTTTCGGCCAACCTAACCGTCTGGGCAGTTCTCCCAGCCGAGGATCCCTGCCGGCAACCAGCTCTTTTGTCCAGTTTCGCCGCGACCCGCACCTGTTGCCCTTTTGGGGCCTGAGCCTGTTGATCATGGGCCTGGCGGTGCCCCTGTTTGTGCTTTCGGGGGCGGATCCCAGTTTGGCTGGCTGCGACGAGAGCTTTTATGCCCAGATGGCCCGCGAGCTGCTGTGGGGGAGCAACTGGCTGGGGCCGACTTTTTTGGGGGAGCCTTTTTTCGAGAAACCGCCTCTGCTCACCTGGAGCGTGGCCCTCAGCTTTGCCCTCTACGGCATCAACGAATGGGCGGCTCGGCTGCCCGGGATCCTGGCCGCTTTGCTCTCCATTCCTCTGGTGGGCTGGATTGGGCGGGCTTTTTTGCCGACACGGGCGGCCCTGCTGGGCATGGCGGTTTTGCCCCTCTGCTACCTCTGGGTACAGCAGGGGCGGCTGGTGGGGCAAGATGTGCCCCTGACCTGCCTGGAGCTCTTGGGGATCCTGGGGCTGGTGAACGGCAGCCGCGGCCACCCAGTTTGGTTTTGGCTGGTGGGGGTGGCCTTTGGGCTGGGCCTTTTGATGAAGAGCGCCATGATCCTGCTGCCGGCAGCGGCTTTGATCCCTTACTGGGTGCAGCAGCGGCGCCACTGGCTGGGATCCGCCCCCTTTTGGCTGGGGATGTTGCTGGGCCTGGGGATCTTTGGCCTCTGGCTGGTGCCGGCCATGGGGGTATACGGTTCCGAGGTGCTGGCCACCTTGGTGGGAAAGGTGTGGGATCTGGGGCAAGAACCCTTCCATGCCGATGCCACCGGCTGGTACTACTTTTGGCACATCCCGGCCCACGGCTTTCCTTGGACGGTTTTGGGGGTGGTGGGAGGAATTCTCTTGGTGCGGCAAAAGCCGGCATCCACTTTGTTGATCTGGTCTTTTCCCCTGCTGCTTTTGGTTCTATTGCAGCTTTATCCCACCAAAACCCCCTACTACACGGTGCAGCTCTATCCCTGGCTAGCTCTGCTGGCGGGGGTGGTCCTCGATCAAGCTCTGCCGTTTCCGCTCCGCACCGCCTCGACTGGGACAGCGGGACGAGGTTCTCGGCGAGACAGACCCCACCTGGCCCAGGTGCTCTCCTGGGGGTTGGCGGCGGTAGGGCTGCTGCTTTTGGGTTTGGGGGTAGCCGTCCGCCTGGGCGTAGACGGTCTGCAGCTCCTACAACCCCATGCCTGGCCTCTGGTGGTGATGGGGCTTTTGTACCTCTTGCTGCCAGGGATCTGGAGCTGGCGGCGGGTGCTGCACCATGCCGGGGAGCTCTGGCTGGGCACACTCCTAGCTGCCGGGATTCTCGCCATGGTCAGCATCCTCCTGCGGCCTGACTTCGGCAATTTCAGCCCTGCTTTTGCCCAGATGGACTGGAAACAGATGCTGGGATCTGCAGACACTGGTTTTCCCGTGGTGGATATTGGCCGCAGCGGCTTGCCGGATGTCTGTCAGGCGCAGGCCATCGCCTTTTATACGCCCAATCCGGGAAGATGGGTGGATGATCAGGCTCTGCAACAAGGGGAGCATGGAGACTACCTTTGGGTATCCCCTGTGCAGGCAGAACAGGTTGACATCGAAGACTTGGGACTGCAGCCTTTGGCCGAGGTGGAGGGCTGGCAACTGGTGCACCGCTCCCTCTCAGATGCGGCCAGCGGGGAGCCTTCCTGAGGCGTTTACGATCAAAACTCTAAACATTGCTCCTTGAGAACTTGGGAGGAGGTGACGGCGCATGGTGGAAGCCGAGGCATCGGGCCGGTCGTGGTTGTCTCCGCAGCGCACCTGGGCAATCCAGGGATTGGCTTGGCTGGCAGCGCTGCTGTTTGTGGCAGGGGTGATCCTGTTGGCGGGGGCTTCACCTCTCCAGGTGGCAGCCAGCATGTGGCAGGGGGCCTTTGGCAGCGAAGCTCAGTTTGGCCGGGTTTTGGCGACGCTGGCTCCTCTTGTCCTCTGCTGCTGTGGACTGGTGTTCACCTTTGTTGCCGGTCTCTACAACTTGGGCATCGAAGGGCAGATGGTGGTCGGGGCCATTGCGGCCACCTTTCTGGTGCGCCTGGAACCGCCACTGGCCATTACCTGGGCACTTTTGGCCGGGATCCTGGGCGGGGCGGGCTGGGGCCTGTTGGCCGGGATCCTGAATGTGTGGGGACGGGTCAACGAGATCTTCGCCGGTCTGGGGCTGAACTTTGTTGCCCAAGGCTGGGTCTTGTACCTGATCTTCGGCCCTTGGAAAAGGCCAGGGGTGGCTTCCATGAGCGGAACAGAATTGTTGGATCCCCGTTTCTGGTTGCCCACCTGGGGGCGGTCAGAGGCCAGTCCGGTGGCGTTGCTGCTGGCCCTGTTGGCTTTGGTCCTGACGCTGCTGGTGGTGCACAACACCCGTTTTGGCCTGCAGTTGCGGGCGGTGGGGAAAAACCCCGTAGCTGCCTTCCGGCTGGGGATCCCGGCTACCCAAAGGTTGCTCATGGCCTTTGCCTGCTGTGGAGGACTGGCAGGGCTGGCGGGCGCCTTGCAGGTGTTGGCTCTGTTCCATCGTCTCATCCCCAACATTTCCAGCAACTTGGGCTTTCTGGCCTTGCTGGTGGTGATGCTGGCCGGCTTTAACCCGCTGCTGATTTTGCCGATTGCCTTTTTCTTCAGCAGCCTCAACATCGGCAGCTTGCAACTGCCTCTCTCTTTGCAACTGGAGTCTTCGCTGGCCGGCATCATTCAGGGATCCCTGGTGTTGTTTGTCTTGTTGACCCAGGGGATCAGCCGCCGCTATTTCCTGACCAAAGGGAAGCAGAACCCTTAATTGCCCTTTCAGTACCGCTCGAAATGTGGCCGGTACCGGGGAAAGCTAGCTGGATCTGGCCAGCCGTGCAACAGTCTGCAACAAGCTCTTTTTTTTCAACGCACGCGAAAGCCGACCCGACCCCGTTCAACATCAAAGGCAACATCAGTGTTGAAAAACAGCGGCATGCCCAACAGTTGCACCCCCTGGTTGCCGCTCACAAAAATTCGATCTCGACTGGGCGTAATCGGAAAGCCAACTCGAATACGGTAGTCGAAAGCCCCCTCCAACACTGCTCGCCATTCCGCCCCAGGGGGGAGAGTCGAGGTGGAGAAGGGAGCTGCTCCCAACAGCCTGACGTTGAGGAAAATGTCGGAAGAGCCGCTGTCGAACTGGGTGGGGCTGAGGGCATTTTGGATGGAAGTATTGCTGATGCTGTAGGCCACTTGCAAAGCCTCATCCCGCCAGATGGGGGTGCCATCGGGAAAGCTCCCCACTTGGGGAAACTGCCGGAAATTAAAGCCGGCGGTGTTGTTGTCCGTCAGGCCAACCGTGAAAAGGCCCTGGGTGGAGTTGAAGCCGCCCGTTTGGATCATGTACCCGGAGCGAAAATTGCCCGGCAGACGGGTGAGCGGACTGAACAGCTCCGGATCGGGGCTGCGCTCATCGAGGGACGTGCCCAGGATCCCGGCAAAAGGCCGCCCCACCCCAAACAGGTTGTCTGAGCAATTGGCTACCAGCGCGTCCACACAGGCGATGCGGTCGATCAACTGAATCGTTACCGGCTCTCGACTGGGGATCCCGCCGATGCTGAAGGGGGCACGGGCCAATACGCCGACAAACTGGGTGCCATCGGCAAAGGTGACGGTAGAAGGGATCTCCGTCCGTTCTAGGCCGAAGCGACCTGCCGCCGCCGATACAATGCGCAGACCTGCCGAGCCGGTGTCCAAGAGCAACTCCGCGCCGGCCCCGGCCACCCCCACGTTCAAGCCGAGCAACTTAAAGCGGCTGTTGCCCAGTGTGCGCACCGGCATGGGAATCGACTCAGTTCCCGCTTGCGGCGGGAGAGGGATCAACACCGGGGCGACAGATTCCCCCTGGCCAGCACATCCAACACCGAGCAGCAGCAAAGCCAGCATCACCATCAGAGCCGGCAACATCCCCCCCGACCGTGGCTCATCCTTTGGGCTCGACCTCACTTGCATTGGATCATCCGCACAGCAACAGCTCCGCTTGCCAATCGACCACCTTTTGGAAGCGAAAAGCGCCCGCCAATGCCCCCCAAACCTGCCGGTGGGTGATGGGATCCATGCCTCGGTCATGGCTGCAAAACTCGCTCTCGCTCAGGTGCAAGGTGGTCTGCAAATAAGTAGTCTGGCCGTTGCGCACCACGCAACACCGGCACCCCGGCTCCGTCACGCCCACAAAGCCAGATCCCTCCCGTCGCACCTGCACATCGCACCCAGGCAAATAAGCCAGATCGGCGGCGCTCAGTTGGCGCAGTTGGTCTGCCCTCTCCCGGGCACAGCCTCGCCACCGCTGCGGCTCCAGCGGACGGTAGTTGCGAATCCGGATCCCGGCGCCCACCTGAGTCAATTCCACCACCGCCTGCCGATAGGGATCCTCCAAATGGCCGCTGTAAGCTTGCTCCACATAAAAGCCAATCCCACCCAACACTTGAGCCGGCAAGGGGCGATAGGCCACCCGAATGGAAGCAAAAAAGGGCGGATTCTCCCAGGCTTGCTCTTGGTTGCTGAAGTCTCCTGCCAGCCAGCGCGCCATCTGTAGCAGTTCCGGGGAAGCGGTGCGATCAAACCCGACAGGCATAGGCAATCATCCAAAAGTTCTGTAAAGGCGTATACCGAAAATTGCCGGCATCGAGAAAAGCCTTCTCAGATTTTGCCCCAACCCCAGGCCCATCCAAGGATCTCAGCAAATGTTAAATTATGTCTCTTTTCTGAGAGTGTTCGCCCCGACACCGAAAATGGCTCCCTGCCAAGCGGCAAAGCCGCGATCGAGGCTGACACCTTTCTTTATATTGTAAAGCTAAGCAAAGTACCATGTTCTTTTGTAAAAAACTCCCGCTAAAAAGATGGAGAGCGTTGGCCGGGATCGCAGATGGGAAGCAGCTTGGAAAGCAATTCAACTCTTTTTGCGCGAGGTGAAGGCAATTTACATTTTTTGATGCAACCGCTTCCTGCCTTCGCGGTAGAAAAAGACTGGAAACAAGGGGAGCCGACTTTTCCCCCTCTGCCCAGTTGCGGTTGGCGGCAGCGGCTGAGGGTTCTGATCCAAGTCCAATTCTTTGGATTGCAACCTGGAGTAGCTTTACCCTCGGCAGCAGCTTACCTTTGCTGGAGGATAGGGGCTTTGCTGGCTCATCTTGGTTCTCTTGGCTTTGACCCCGTCGGTGGGTCTGTAGGCCAAGCAGCGCCCTTCGGCACTGAGGATCCAAGCAGTGTCGCCTTTCCGACTGGCGTGTGTCCTCCGGTCGGCGGTAGGGAATGTGGGTTCATAACCTCTTTTATTTTCGCTAGGGAGATTGAAAACCATGAACGATGTATTTGGCAAAGTGGTTGCCCAAGCTGACTCCAAAGGTGCTTTCCTGGGGGAGAACGAGTTTGCGGCTCTCCAGCAGGTGATTGCTGAGGGCAACAAGCGTTTGGATGCTGTGAACCGCCTCACCAGCAACGCTTCTAAGATCGTGACCGATGCCATCCGTCAATTGTTTGCCGAGGAGCCCAATTTGAACGCTCCCGGTGGCCCTGCCTACCCCAGCCGTAACGTGGCTGCCTGCATGCGGGATATGGACATCATCCTCCGCTACATCACCTACGCCGTGGCAGCCGGAGATGCCAGCGTGCTGAACGAGCGCTGCTTGAACGGCCTGCGGGAGACCTATCAAGCCTTGGGCACCCCCGGTAGCTCGGTGGCCAACGGCATCCAAAAGATGAAAAAAGCCGCGGTGGCGGTGGTGAACGACCCCAACGGGATCACCCGGGGCGATTGCAGCGCTCTGATTGCCGAAATCGAATCCTACTTCGATCGCGCCGCTGCGGCTGTCGTTTGATCCCTTTTGGGCCAGAGCTTCTGCTGTAGACGGATCCAGTTGTGAAGACCACTCTGGAATCCAAAGCAGCTTAGGTTGACAGGGGATCCCTGGAAAAGCAGCTTTTTTGCAGTTGCGACTTTGAATCTTTTGCTTTGTTTTTGCATTGAGCTTAAGTAAAGGAGCGTTTTGAATCATGCAAACCCCAATTGTTGACGCCATTGCTACTGCCGATAGCCAAGGGCGCTACCTGAGCAACAGCGAATTGCAAGCCATCAATGGCCGTTTTCAGCGAGCTGCCGCCAGCATGGAAGCCGCCCGCGTCCTGAGCAGCCGTGCCGACGAGCTGGTGCGCGGTGCCACCGAAGCGGTTTACGCTAAGTTCCCCTACACCACCCAGCCGGGCGGGCAGTGCCACACCCAGGCCGGCAAAGACAAGTGCGCCCGCGATGTGCGCCACTACCTGCGCTACATCACCTACTGCTTGGTAGCCGGTGGCACCGGCCCTCTGGACGAGTATCAGTTGGCCGGGATCCGCGAGATCAACGCCGCTTTTGAACTCTCCCCCAGTTGGTTTATCGAAGCCCTGCGCTACATCAAAGCCAACCACGGCCTGACCGGGCAAGCGGCCACCGAAGCCAACACCTACATCGACTACGCCATCAACGCGCTCAGCTAGGCCCTTGGCTTGGGATCCCCCTTGACGCTGGCCAGAAGATAGCTGGCCGGTCGTGCAGGCGCCGGGGGACGAGGTTGTTGAGGGCAACGGTGGTCAGCCTGTTACGGAGTGGAGAGTTCCTTTTGACCGGGTGGGTTTAAGGGGCAGTCTCTCCAGCGAACGAGAGGGCACCGCTGTTGCTCTCATTCAGCTTAGGGCTTTGGCTTTTGTTGATCTCCAAACACAAGCTTTTTGTCAAGTCAATTTGCAATCTGTATTCATCCAGCTCAATCGGGGGAACTAGCATGAGTGCAATCACAGCGGCAAGCCAGATGGGCATCCGGGGTATTACGGAGACCACCCCATTGGAGTTGCGTCCCAATGCCAGCCAGGAGCAGCTCAATGCGGTGCTGCGCGCCATCTATCGTCAGGTGCTGGGCAACGATCATTTGTTTGGGGCGGACAGGAAGGAGCTGGCCAGTGCGGAATCCTTGCTGCGCCAGGGCAGCCTGACGGTGCGCGAGTTTGTGCGACTGATCGCCAAGTCCGAAGCCTATAAGAAGCGGTTTTTCTACCCCAACTCGCAAACCCGTGCCATCGAACTGAATTTCAAGCATCTGCTGGGTCGCGCTCCCACCAGTCCTAAAGATATCGCCCGCCACCTGGACATCTATCAATCGGGCGGCCACAGCGCCGAGATCGACTCCTACATCGACAGCCCGGAATACCTGGAAGCTTTTGGCGACAACATCGTCCCCTATCCGCGCGGGTTTGAATACCGCAAGGCCCATACCACCCGCGACTTCACCAACCTTTTTGCCCTCTACGGAGGCTACGCCAACAACGACCGCTCCCAGGGGCCCAGACCCCGCTTGATGATGCCTCTGGCCACCGGCTTTACCCCGGCCATTCGCCGCATCGGGGTGCGGGGCCTGCTGCCGCCCAGCCCCATTTCCAAGCACCTGGGGCCGCCAACGGGCCAGTCGGATCGCATGTTCTGTGTGGAAGTGACCCGACTGTTGAATCCGCCTTCAGCTCTGGCCACCTCCAGCCGGGTGCGCAAATCCAACCAGCAGATCTTCGTCTCCGCCGATCAACTGTCGGCGACGATGCAGCGGCTGCTCAAATCGGGCGCCAAGATCGTCAGCGTCCGCAGCGCTTGATCCCTTCTGCGTGTTTTCTTCGTTGTTGACTTCATGACCACTGCTGTTCCTTCGGATCCCAATCCGTCGGTGGATCTCACGCCGGCTGGTCAGGTCGCCAAGCTGCGCCACGGGGATCCGGGGGAACGCTACTATGCTGCTTGGTGGCTGGGGCGCATGCGCATCCCCGAAGGGATCCCGGCCCTGATCGAAGCTCTGGCGGATGAAACGGATCGCACAGCTCAAGGGGGATATCCGCTGCGGCGCAATGCTGCTCGCGCCCTGGGCAAACTGGGATCCCTTGCCGGGATCCCAGCACTAAAAGGGGCTTTGTTTTGCTCCGATGGCCAAGTGGTGGCAGCCGCCGCCCAAGCGCTGGTGGAGATCGCTCTGGCCAACAACCTCGATGGGGATCCTGAGGAAGTGGAAAAGCTGGGATCCGCTTTGCTGGAAGGGCTGCGCTTTGTGGAGCAAGGGCTGGAGACGGAAGCGCAAGCCGCCCTAGAGGCGATTATCGAGGCTCTTGGTCACCTGCAAGTGGCCGCTGCCCTGGAGCCAATCCGCCTTTACCTAGAGCACACGTCCATTCGTTTGCAATGCGCGGCAGCGCGGGCCTGCTATCGTCTGACTGGGGATCCGGCTTTTGCCCAGCGTCTGCTCTCGGTATTGGAGCACACCAACATCCACCTGCGGCGGGCTGCTCTCCTGGATTTGGGGGCCAGCGGCTATTTGCCGGCGGCACAGGCCATTGCAGCGGCGGCGGTGGAGTCCAACATCAAGCTGCTCGCCCTCAAGCAGTTGGTGGAGATGAACCTAAAACACCAAGAATCCCCCAGCGCCAAGCTGCAGCAGGTGCTGCGGCTGATCGACGAGCTGCTTTGAGCTGCAGGCTCTTGCAGGCTTTCTGTAGAGGTGTTCCCCAAGCCCTCCTCGCTGCTATGGCGAGTGCTCACAAAGCAACTAGAGCAGACGTTCGGTTGCTGCTGGTGCCGCCTGCCTATTCTTCGCAGACCTGCCGGTAGGTCAGGAAACCCCACCCGCCCATGCGGTGGGGTAGTCCATGTGCTCAGTAACCGCAAGTTGACACCAAAGGGATGATTTTGTCAAAGTGAATACAGAATAAAGTTAAGGCTTACCCTTTCAGCTTGTTTTTGTCTTTTCGGTCGCTTGGGTTGCGTGAAGGAGAGATCCCCTTTGGGCAGCCTTGAGGTGGCGGCTTTTTTAAGCTCTTTAGAGAAAGTAAAGATCGATCAACTGAACCAAGGGAGTTTTCCTATGCAACTGACCTATCGGGGTATTGCCCATGAGTTTGTTTCACCCTCTGCGGCGATTCAGAATCGGCAGGGCGTGCCGGCTCGGCATCGAGGTTTGGAGTGGAGCTGGCCAGCTCAATCCGTAGCCGTGGCGCTGCCTCAGTCTTTTGCCTTCGTGTATCGAGGTGTGGCCCTCCAGTCTGAAACAAGGGTGACGGCGGCGAGCCCTGAGGTGAAAGGGATCCCGGCAGCAGTTGTCTCCCCTCAAGCCTCTTCTCGGAAACACTTTATGAGCTTGGTTGAGGAAACCCATCGGCGGAACCTGCTGCACCGGCTGCAGGAGCGCATCCGTTCTGCCCAAACCCGTGGGGATGAGCATTTGTTGCAGCAACTGGAGCAGGAACGGCAACTGTTGGCTTGAGGGCTGCCCTCTCTTATAAAAGGAGCCTGACGGAACCTGCAAATGCCGCATAATGGGGGACGGTTCCCAGGGATGTGGTGAGGGATCCCGGCAGCCGTTGGTTGTTGAGGCAGGGGTTAGGGCAGCGTGATAGAGGAGTCCGCCACGCAGGAGTCTTCCGCCCTGCCGTCCCGTTCTTTGCTCTCGGTGGCAGGGCTGGTGGCAGGGGCCACGCTGCTCAGCAAGGGCATGGGGTTTGTCCGGCAGGCTCTGATCGCGGCAGTCTACGGGTCAGGGCCGGAGTACAGCGCCTTTAGCATAGCCTACGTCCTGCCCGGCTTTTTGTTGATCTTGCTGGGTGGGATCAACGGCCCTTTCCACAGCGCCATCGTCAGCATTCTCAAAAAACAGCGGGATCCTGGCAGAGAGGATCCGACCGTCTGGCTGGAAGCGATTTCCACCCTAGTGGGCTGTTTGCTCTTGGCGGTGACCTTGGGCCTCTGGTGGGGAGCCGACTGGGTGGTGCGCCTGAATGCGCCAGGGGCCAGCCCCGAAGTCCACGCTTTGGCCGCTGCGCAACTGCGGATCATGGCCCCCCTGGCCTTGCTCTCGGGCTGGATTGGGATCGGCTTTGGGGCGCTGAATGCGGCCGAGCACTACCTCTTGCCCGCCCTCAGCCCCCTGATCTCCAGCTTGGCGGTGATCGGGATCCTGGTCACGTTGGGGTGGACAGGGATCCCGACGTTGCTAGCCTGGGGTGTGCTCATCGGCGCCATTGCCCAGTGGCTGGCGCAGGTGCCTCTGCAGATGCGGCTGGGGCTGGGGCGGCTGCGGCTGTGCTTTGAGTGGGGATCCCCGCAGGTGCGGGCGGTGGGCCTGCTGATGCTGCCGGCGGTGATCTCCTCCGGCATGATCCACATCAATGTCTACGTGGATCTCTTTTTTGCTTCTTTCGTGCCCGGGGATCGCACCATCGGCAACTTGGGCTATGCCCAGCTTTTGGTGCAAACCCCCCTGGGGATTCTCTCCAACATGGTGCTGGTGCCCCTGATGCCCCTCTACGCCCAGTTGGCGGGGGATGGATCCCGTTGGCCGGAGCTGCGCCAGCGCATCCGCCAAGGGCTGATGGTTACGGCCATCCTCACCCTGCCCCTTGCGATGGTGTTGGTGGCCCTGGCCGAACCTATCGTTCAAGTGGCCTACCAGCGCGGTCGCTTTGCGCCGGAGGTGACGCAGGAGGTGGCGGCCCTGCTGATGGCTTATGGGCTGGGGATGACCTGTTACCTGCTGCGGGATGTGTTGGTGCGCATCTTCTACGCCCTGGAGGACGGGGCTACACCTCTGCACATCAGCGGCCTGGCCATCGGCCTGAATGCCCTGCTGGACTTCCTGTTTTTGCCAACCTTTGGAGCACCGGGCATTGCCCTGGCTACGGCAGGCGTTAACCTGATGGCTCTGATTGGCCTGGGGATCCGCCTCCACCGGCGTCTGCCGGGGATCCCTTGGCGGGAGATGGGGCAGGCCCTGCTGCCCTTGCTGGGGATCACCACCTTGGCCGGGGCCCTCAGCCATTGGCTGTGGACGCAACTGCGCTCCCAGCAGATCCTGGGATCCCCTTTGATCACCGCCGCCCTCTGGGCTGGTCTGGCCGCCGGCATCGGTCTCAGCTTGTTTGCGGCGGGGGCCCTGTATTTGCGGATCCCGGAAGTGAACTGGCTGGCAGCCCGGATCCAGACGCGCTTGAGCAAGATTGCTAGCCGGCGATCTCCATCCAGACCCTAGGCAGGCCCGACTAGCTGATGGCTTCGAGGTAGTCTCGCACCCGGTTGCGCCGCTTCGGCTGCCGCAGTTTTTGCAGGGCTTTGGCCTCGATTTGCCGTACCCGCTCCCGCGACAGATCCAAGGCGCGACCAATTTCCGCCAGCGAGTAGGTGCGCCCATCTCCCAAGCCAAAGCGCATGCGGATCACATCCCGCTCGCGGCTGGTGAGATCCGCCAGCAACTGCTGCAGATCGCGATGCAGGGCCTCCCGCATCATCGTCTCTTCGGGGGAGATGTCGTCGGTTTCCAGCAGATCCCCCAGTTCGGTGTCTTTGTCTTTGCCCACCTTAGTTTCCAGAGAGACCGAGCGCGGCACCCGTACCAACAGCTCTCGTACTTGAGGCGGGGTCATCTCCAATTCGGAGGCAATATCTTCAATGGTGGGAGTGCGGCCTTTTTCTTGGGAGAGCTTGCGCTGCGCCTTCTTGATCTTGTTCAGTTTCTCGGTAATGTGGACGGGCAGGCGGATGGTGCGGCTCTGGGTGGCGATAGCGCGGGTGATGCCCTGCCGGATCCACCAGTAGGCGTAGGTGCTGAAGCGATAGCCCTTCTTGGGGTCGAACTTCTCCACCGCCCGCTCCAGGCCCAGCGTGCCCTCTTGGATCAAGTCCAGCAGCTCCAGGCCGCGATTTTGGTACTTCTTGGCCACCGACACCACCAGGCGCAGGTTGGCCTTGATCATGTGCTCTTTGGCACGATTGCCAGTCCGCTGGATCTGCTGCAGCTTTTCGGGGGTGAGGTTGGCCCACTCGGGGTATTGGTTGGCTTTGGCCACCCATTCGGCGGGAGTGGGATCCCGTCCCAGCTCCTTCTGCAGGCGCAGGCGTATGTCCAAGAGCTTCATGTAGTCTTGGACTTTTTGGGCCAGGGCCACCTCTTCATCGCGCCCCAAGAGGGGAACACGCCCGATCTCCTGCAGATAGAGGCGTACCAAGTCGGTGGAGCGACGAGTCGGCTCCTCTTCCAAAAACTCGCTTTCGGCCAGATCGACCTCTACCTCCTCCGGAGGATCGAGGAGATCGCCATCCAACAAAACATCGTTGAGTTCAGGTTCGTAGTTAGACATGTAGGGTGTTGCTGAAACAGCGATAGAGGCAGGCCGTCAAGTGGGCTGAGCAAGCAGTGGTGATGGCTGTAGAGCCGGTTGGGCTTAAGTATTCCCCAGTACCGAGGGCTTCGCGCTATCATCATCCAAACGGATGAAACACTGCCCTCAGCCCGACTTCATGCCCATACTTCACACAGAAAAGCTGAAGTGGTGGAGGGGTCACCCAATGGGCGGAGCGTGAGCCCCTTATCATAACTTAATTATAGTTGCATTTCTCGGCTTAAACGCATGAGATCCAGCGTAGAGCTCCCCCAGCTCAATTGCCACCGCTACTGCCGAAAAGCGCACTGCCCTCGGGACAGTCTCTGCCGGCGAAGCCGGCAACCCATCCATCCTCAAGGTCTAGAGGGTCTAAACTTGAGAAGCAATCTTTTAAGTCATCTGTTAAGTGATCGGATGAGCCGTTCCCGTTCACATATTCTATTCGGCTTGCTGGCGGAGAAGCTCCCCGAAAAGTTAGATTTACCGAACCTACTGACTCCTGGCAGGATGGGCGCTGCTCAGATGCTTGGGATCGCCTTTGCGATGCCAGACGCCACGCTGACCGGGGAAAGAGTTTCAATCTTGGCGCTGACGGTGCTGCTGGCCATCGGCTTATTCTTTTTTCTGCGAGCCTCTGGCAAAGACCGCGTTGAAGCTCGTCTCTATTTTAGCAGTCGCAGCCTGGAGGAAATGGGATCCCTTCTCCGAAAGCACCTGGAAGAGCGGGCCTATTGCTTGCAGTCTGCCGATGCGGAGGGGATCGCCACCTTTGCGGGGCAGGCGCGGGCCAGCACCGGGTTGGCCGTTTTTTTGACGGGGCTGGCGGGGGCGGGGCTGGCCTGTCTGGCTTTGGTGCTGCAGGTGCTGGAGCCGGACTGGGGAGCCTGGCCCTGGACACTGCTGTTGGTCTCTCCTTGGGCGGGCTGGTACTACTGGCGGCGCAGCCACCGCCCGGAGCAGATCCGCCTGAGGTTGCAAGCGGCGGACTCGCCCCCCGGATCCCTGCTGTGGGTGGAGGGGCACCGGGATGAGCTGGAGGTGCTGGCCATTACCTTGGGGCTGCAAGAACGGGATCTGGAGCGGGGATAGACCTAGAGCTCCTTGGGAAAGGGGGGAGCCGGGATCAAGGACAGTTGATCCCCAGCTGTGGCATCGCAGTCGGGGATCCCGCTGGAATGGGGTTCTTGCTTGGACTGTTTTTTGGGGTTGTTTGAAGAAGGGCGGCTTTTCCCTTGGTTGCGCAGGCCCAGGCCGATGCGGCTGTGTTGTTCCACCAGGGCCAGCACCTGTTGGGCCCGCTCGATCACCGGCTGGGGCAGGCCGGCCATGCGCCCCACCTCGATGCCGTAGGAGCGGTCGGCTCCCCCCGGCTGCACCTGGTGCAAAAAGATGATGCGATCCCGGAGCTCTTTGACCACCACCTGGAAGTTGGCCACGTTGGGCAGCAGCGTCTCCAGTTGGTTGAGCTCGTGGTAGTGGGTGGCAAAGATCGTGCGGGCGCGCACCTGGGTGGCCAGGTACTCCGCTACCGCCCAGGCAATAGAGAGGCCGTCAAAGGTGGCGGTGCCGCGGCCAATCTCGTCCAAGAGCACCAGGGAGCGCTCGCCGGCGTGGTTGAGGATGTTGGCCGTCTCGTTCATCTCCACCATGAAGGTGGACTGTCCCGTGGCCAGGTCATCCACGGCGCCGATGCGGGTAAACACGCGGTCGCACAGGCCCAGCTCCGCCCGCCGCGCCGGGACAAAGCTGCCCATCTGGGCCAGGATCTGGATCAGCCCAATCTGGCGCAAGTAGGTGGACTTGCCGGACATGTTGGGGCCGGTGAGGACGATGAGATCCGGGCCGTGGGGGGATCCCAGCCGCACCGAGTTGGGGGCAAACAGGCCCTGGGGCAAAGATTTCTCCACCACCGGGTGGCGACCCTCTTCGATGATTAAACGGCGATCTGCAGTGATCACCGGGCGGGTGTAGCCCTGCTGCACGGCCACCTCGGCTAGGCCAAACAGAGCATCGACGGCGGCCAGGGTCTGGGCCACCTGGCGGATGGCGGCAGCTTGGGATCCCGCCTCTTGGCGCAACTGCACAAACAGCTCGTACTCCCGCTGGTTGATGTCGGTTTGGGCGGTGAGGATGCGGGCTTCTTTTTCTTTGAGCTCGGGGGTGATGAAGCGCTCTTCGTTGGTTAGCGTCTGCTTGCGGATGTACTCCTTGGGCACCTGCTGCGCCTTGGCGCGGCTGATGCTGAGGTAGTAGCCAAAGGCCTTGTTGAAGCCCACTTTGAGGGTGGGGATGCCGGTGCGCTCGCGCTCGGTTTTCTCCAACTGGGCAATCCATTGGCGGTCTTGCTCCACCTGCTGCCGCAGCCTGTCCAGCTCAGCATCCACCCCAGGCCGGATCAGCCCCCCTTCGGTGAGAATGGGCGGGGGCGAGGGCAAGAGGGTGTGCTCGATGCGCCGGCCCAGGTCAACCAGAGCGGGATCCACCTGCTGCAGGCTCTGCAGGAGGGGAGTTTGGGCTTCGGCCACCAGCTCGGCCAGTTGGGGCAGTTTGCCCAGGGAGGATCCCAGGGCCACCAGCTCGCGCGGGTTGGCAGTGCCGGAGGCGACGCGGTTGGCCAGCCGCTCCAGATCGTAGAGAGAGTCCAGCAGGGATCCCAGGCGGGTGCGCAGGGAGGGGTTTTCCAAGAGCTCCTGGATGGTGTCCTGGCGAAGGCGGATTTGCTCTCGATCCCGCAAAGGCTGCAGCAGCCAGCGGCGCAGGGTGCGCCCGCCCATGGCGGTGCGGCTGTGATCCAAGACCCAGAGCAGGGATCCGACAAAGGCCCCCTCGCGGATGGTCTGGGTCAGCTCCAGGTTGCGGCGGGTCTGGGCGTCCAATATTAGGTAGTCGGTGAGCTGGTAGGTGCGGGGCGGGCGCAGAAGCGGATGGCCCCCTTGGGGAGAGGGCTGCACCAGATTCTTTTGCGTCTCTTCCAGATAGTGGAGCAATCCCCCTGCCGCCCGAATGGCCAGCGGCAGCCCCTCGCAGCCCAAGCCCTCCAGGGAGCGCAGGCCATAGGTCTGCAGTAGGTTGTCCCGCGCCACCGCTAGCTCAAAGGGCTCCGCCGGGCGCAGGGTACAGGCGTACTGGCCGGGTAGGCCCAGGGGGGCTTGGGGATCCCCAGGCCGCATCAGGCCCAGGCCCAGCCCCTCTTCGGTGGGCAGCAGGATCTCCGCCGGCTGCAGCCGGGCCAGCTCCTGTTCTAGCTGCTCTTGCCCCTCACTCTGGCAGACCCAGAACTCGCCGGTGGAAATGTCGGCATAGGCCAGGCCCCAGGCGGTTTGCTTGGAGCCTCGCAGGCGGACAATGGCCGCCAGGTAGTTGTTTTGCCGCGCCTGCAGCAGCTCCTCCTCGATGACCGTGCCGGGGGTGATCACCCGCGTCACTTCCCGCCGCACCAAGCCTTTGGCTTGATCCGCCGGCTCCATCTGGTCGCAGACGGCCAGGGCATACCCTTTGGCCACCAACTGGGCGGCATAGCGGTCAAAGGCGTGGTAAGGGATCCCGCACATGGGCACCCGCCCGATGGCCCCCGCCTCTCGCCCGGTGAGCACCAGCTCCAGCTCCCGCGACACCAGTTGCGCGTCCTGGAAAAACATCTCGTAGAAATCCCCCAGGCGGTAGAGCAGGATGGCGTGCGGGTATTGCCGCTTTAGCTCTACGTAGTGCTGCATCATGGGGGTGAGCAGGGCGGGATCCACCTGCAGGGCATCCCAGGTGGGCTCAGGGGCAGCGGAAGAAGTCATAGCGCCAATACTTCAAGACGGCTCTGTCCAACCCAAGCTAGCCGGCTTCGGCCATTTTATTGGGGATCTTCCCCCTCTCCTTGGGCAGCTCAGTGAAGGCAGACTTTGGTTTCGGGGAACAAGCCGGCCTAGGCGGCTGGGAGTGCCGATCCATCTCCCCTTGGCTCAAAGGGGGTCGAAGACTTATTAAAACTAACTTGCAATAGCTAAGAAAGCCTGTTATTCTGACAGCTACGTTTTTATTGAATCTAAGTCTCAACAAGCTAAGAAGCTCGGCAGGTTAGGGCTGCGCCGAGGTGGGTCTGGGTGCGCTGGCGAGCCGGCTGGGGCTGTCTTGTCTTGGGGATCTCCCCCTCTTAAAGGTCCAGAGGTTTGCGATGTTGGCCAAGCAAGAGCGTCTGTCATCAGGAGTTGACCCGGAGAGCCGCTGGGGGCAGACCAGGCGGATCCGCTCGCCGGTCGGCTTGATGGTTTTGCTACTGGGTGTCATCCTCTTGCTGCTTTGGATCTCAATTGCCTTGGGATCCGTTCCCATAACTTTTTCGGAGCTGTGGCAGGCCCTGTGGGGGCAAGGGGATCCGATCCGGCAGACCATTGTCTGGCAGTTGCGGCTGCCGCGGGCGCTTTTGGCCCAGTTGCTAGGGGCAGCCTTGGGGATGGCGGGGGCCCTGTTGCAGGGGATGTTGGGCAATGGGCTGGCGGATCCCTACCTGCTGGGCATCTCGGCGGGGGCGGGCCTGGCGGCCGTAGCGCTGCTCACCTGGGGGGAGTGGACGGCTTGGGTGCCCTTGGCAGCTTGGGTGGGCGGCGTGCTGACTACGGTGTTGGTGTATGGGCTGGCGCGCACCCGCTCCGGGCTGGCGGTGGAACGGCTGATCCTGGCGGGAGTGGCTGTCAGCGCCCTCTTTGGGGCGATCAGCTCTGCTTTGTTGCTCCTGGCCGATGAGCGGGTCCAGGTGGCCCTGACGTGGTTGATCGGCAGCCTGAGCGGGCGGGGTTGGCCGGAGGTGCGGGTGGCCGGGGTGTATATCCTGGTCGGGCTGGGGCTGGGCTGGGCGCAGGCGCGGGCTTTGAACCTGCTGGGCCTAGGAGAAGAGATGGCGGTGAGCTTGGGGATCCCGTTGGTGCGGACGCGGGTGACCATCGGCTTGGTGGCGGCTTTGTTGGCGGCGGCAGTCGTCAGCGTGGGGGGGTTGATCGGCTTTGTGGGGTTGGTGGTGCCCCACATGGTGCGCCAGGGGGTGGGATCGGATCACCGCTGGCTGTTGCCCCTTTCTGCCTTGGCGGGGGCGGCTCTGTTAAGCGGCGCCGATCTCCTCGCCCGGCTGGGGGCTGTAGAGCTGCCGGTGGGGATCGTCACGGCGTTGATGGGGGCGCCGTTTTTCGGCTGGCTGCTGCGGCAGCAGGAGGCGGGGCAATGAGGGCGGGCCGGCCGATTTTGCAGGCCGAGGCGCTGAGCGGGGGCTATGGCTCGCATCAGGTGATCCGGCAGGTGAGCTTCAGCCTGCAGGCGGGGGACTGGCTGAGCATTGTCGGCCCCAATGGCTCAGGCAAATCGACCCTGCTGCGGCTACTCAGCCGAGTGTTGGTTCCGCAGGCGGGGCGCGTACTTTTGGACGGTCGGGATCTGCACACCCAGCTCAGCCCGCAACAGGTGGCGCGGCAGTTGGCCCTTTTGCCCCAGCAGCCGCGGATCCCGACAGGGCTGACGGTGCGGCAACTGGTGAGCTTGGGGCGTTCTCCTCACCAGCCCTGGTGGGCGTGGCAGTTGCCGCGGGCAGATCGGCAGCGGGTGGAATGGGCGCTGGAGCAGACGGGACTGGGATCCCTGGCCCTGCGGCGGGTGAAAACGCTCTCCGGCGGCGAGCGGCAACGGGCCTTTCTGGCGCTAGCCCTGGTGCAGGAGCCGCAGGTGCTGCTGTTGGACGAGCCCACCACGTTTTTGGATCTGCGCCACCAACTGGAGCTGCTGGAGCTGTTGCGACGGCTGCAGCAGGAGCAGGGGCTGACGGTGGTTAGCGTGCTGCACGATCTAAACCTGGCCATTCGCTACAGCCGGCGGGTGGCTCTGCTGGGATCCGGCCAGTTGCAGGCCCTGGGATCCCCGCAGGCGGCCTTGACTGCTGAGAGGGTGCGGCAGGTGTTTGGCCTAGAGGTGGAGTGGATCCCAACGCCGGTGGGGCTCCAGCTTTGCCCCTTGCGCAGCGCAGACCCGGCAAGGCCCCTCTGGCTGGGAGGAAAGGGTGTTGAGGCGAAGGTTTGACTTGTTTCTGGTGGTTTTTGGGAGAGTGAGAAGTTATGCGAGTAACCGGCTGTGGCTGGAAGGCAGTGAGTTTGGGGCTGTGTCTGGGGCTGAGTTGGGGATCCCCGGCCCAGGCACAACCCGCGGCTCGGATTCCTGAGACTCCTTTGCTGGCCCAGGCCACCCCTCGGGGGGCCACCACCATCCAAGAGCAGATTCGCGAGCTAGAAGCCCAGATCGAAGCTGCCCGTCGGCGGGGGGATCAGGCGGAAGTGGAGCGGCTGCAAGCGGATCTGCAGGTGTTGCAGCAGGGCACCCCTGTCTTCAGCCTGCAGCAGGTTACAGTCACCGGCACCCGCACGGAGCGCACCCTGGCCGACTCGCCGGCCAGCATCACCGTCATCGACCGGGAGCGCCTGCGGCGGGAGCTCATCCAGAACATCCAGGATCTGGTGCGCTACGAGCCGGGGGTGAGCGTGCGGCGAAATGTCCGCTATGGACTGCAAGACTTCAACATCCGCGGCCTTGACGCCAACCGGGTGCTGATCCAAGTGGACGGGATCCGACAGCCGGAGCGGTTTTCTTTTGGCCCCTTCAACATCGGGCGGGACACCTTTGAGCTGGAGACCCTGAAGACGGTGGAGATCATCCGCGGCCCTGCTTCCACCCTCTACGGCAGCGATGCCCTGGGGGGCGTGGTAACCTACACTACTCTAGATCCAGTGGATCTGCTGGGGGAACGGGACAGCCATGTGGGCCTCTCCAGCCAGTACGACAGCAAAAACCAAGGCTTTGTCAACACCCTCAGCTTGGCGGGCCGCCAGGGGAACCTGGAAGCCCTGCTCATCTACACCCGCCGCGACGCCAGGGAGCCGGATATCAAGGCGGATCCCAGTTTCAAAGATCGGCAAACGGTGGAGGGGGACAACGTTTTGGCCAAGCTGGTTTACCGCTTCAGCCCCTTGGAAAGCCTCACCTTGACCGGCGAGTACTTCAACAGCCGCACCACCACCACGTTCTCGCGGCGCAACCTGGATCCCGCCGTCAGCTTATTTAGGGAAACCATCGACACCGAGCGCAGCCGCCTCAGTTTGGAGTATCGCTACGCCAACCCAGAGAATCCCGCTTTTGAGCTGGCCACTGTCCAGATCTACTACCAGCCCGCCCGCACCCGCGAGCCCAGTGTAGAGGAGCGCACCCTCACGGTGCAAGGCCGACCCGTACCGGTGCGGCGGGATACCTTCAACGAGCTGGTCAGCAACATTTTGGGAGCCAGCCTGCAGGCCCAAAGCCGCTTCCAAGCCGGGGATCTCTCCCACCGCCTGGTGTATGGGATGGAGATCTCCACCACCCGCAACGAGCGACCTCGCAACCGTTTTCAGACCAATCTGCAAACTGGAGCAGTAACCCAAAACATACCCCCAGATACCTTTCCCACCAAAGATTTTCCCGACTCGGACACCGTGCGCTTTGGGCTGTATGTGCAGGATGAGATCGACTTTGGCGGCGGCAACTTGACTCTGATCCCCGGCATCCGCTACGACACCTACAACCTCACCCCCAGCCCCGATGAAGCTTTCTTGAAAAGCGGGTCAGAAGCGGCCAGCCTCTTTGCCGATGCCGTCTCCCCCAAGCTGGGCCTAGTGTGGAGGATTAACCCCAACCTCACCTTTACGGCCCAGTACAACACCGGCTTTCGCGCTCCCCAATACAACGAGATCAACAGCGGCTTTACCAACCTGGTCAGCCCGGTTTTCCGCTATCGCACCCTCTCCAACCCCAACTTGCGCCCGGAAACCAGCCAGGGCTTTGAAGTGGGTTTGCGAGGGATCTACCCGCAGGCCAGCTTCAGCTTGGCGGCCTACTACAACACCTACAACGACTTTATCGAGGCATTCCGGGAGGTGGGATCCGAGCCCTCACCCCCCGGCCCCCCCGGTAGCCCGCCGCCCCCGCCGGTCATCCTGTTCCAGAGCCAAAACATCAGCCGCGCCCGTATCTATGGCGTAGAGGCGACAGGACAATATTTCTTTAGCCCCGACCTAACCGGTTGGAGCCTAAACGGCAGCTTTGCCTGGGCGGTGGGGGACAATCTTACAGAAAACAAGCCCCTGCTTTCAATCGAGCCGCTGACGGCGGTGCTGGGGCTGCACTACGACGATCCCAGCCAGGTATGGGGGGCGAGGTTGGTGGCCACGCTGGTGGCGGATCCGCGGGATCCGCAGCGGGAGGTGGTGCGACCCAACCCCAACGCTCCCCCGCAGATTCCCTTTGTGCCCAGCGGCTATACGGTGGTGGATCTGCTGGGCTACTACAACCTAGACGACAACTGGCAGCTCAATTTCGGGGTGTTCAACCTCTTCGACGAGCGGTATTTTCTCTACTCCGAAACCCGCACCCTCTTTGTTGGCCCTGAAGTGGAGCGGCGGGCCCAGCCGGGGCGCCATGTGGCCCTCAGCTTCTCCAGCCGCTTCTAGGACTCCCCGCCAGACGTGCCCATCGAGATAGCCCCGAGCCATGCTCGCCAAACCCCCCACTCGCACCGACCGGGGATCCGCTTCTTTGCAGAGGGGCTCCCACCCTCGGCTTTTGTGGCGCCTGCAGATGGGGTATTGGCAGCAGGCAGGCATGGCCTACGGGGTGGGTCTGGCCTGGCTGGAGCTGGGGCTGTGGGGGGTGGCGCGGGGCCAGAGCTCTGAGGGGCTGCGCTGGATTGGCTGGGGGGAGAAGCTGCTCAGGGCGGCCCTGCTGGCGGGCTATTGCTCCCTTGCTCTCTCGGTTGCCTGCACCTCGCTGGAGGATCTCCCTGAATTGCCTGGGCAAAGTCGGGAGCTCCGCCCGCTGCGCTGGGAGACTTTGCTCTCGCTGCTTTTGCATCTGTTGGGGCTGCTGGGGTGGGGATCCCGACCTCTGAGAGAACCCGAAGTGCGGATCCCGGTCACGCTGTGGCTGGAGGATCCCCCGCCGGCCCAGCTTGAGGCGGCTGCAGAATCAGCTCTGCCTGACCCAGCGGAGGAGCCGACCCAGCCGGCCTCGGAATCCCCCCCTGCGGCTGCCCCACTCCCGCCCGATCCTGCACCCCAGCAGATTCAAGCTTCTTCACTGACAACTTTGCCAACGCCGCCCCCCACGCCTGTTCCCACGGCGAAGCTGGGGCCGACCCCTACACCCACGCCGATGGCCGCCCCAACCCCTCCGCCGCCCTCGCCAACACCGACGGTCACCCCCTCACCGCAGCAGCCCCCTCCAACTCCGGTGGCTACCCCCACGGCCGCACCTGTGACCAACAGGCCGCCCTCTGGGGCTGCTACGAGCGCTCCCATTCCCCGCTTCACCCCCCTCATCCAAGGGATCCGTTCGGGTGGCGGGGGCACTGCCGGGAGCAAGGGATCCGAATCCAGCGCTCCTGGGAGGGGTGTCGTTGCTGGCCTCGGTGGATCCCAGGCGCAGGGGTCTGCGCCGACAGCAGGAGAAGGGGCTGGGGAGGCTTCCACTCCTACCTCCTCGCCTGCAGCAGTGGCTGCCAATCCGGACATCCTGGCCCGCCCCATTCCGGGTCGCAACCCGCCGCCACAGTACCCTCCCCAAGCCCGCCGCCTCGGCCAGCAAGGCCAAGTGCTGTTGCGGGCCAGGGTGGATGCCCAAGGGCAGGTGCAGCAGGTGGAGATCCTCTCTTCCAGCGGCTTCCCGGCCCTGGACAGGGCCGCACAAGAGGCGGTGCAACGCTGGCAATTTAGCCCCGCCTTGAGGAACAACACCCCGATTGAGTCGTGGGTAACGGTGCCGATTCAATTTACCCTCAATTGACTGTTTTGGAGATTGTCCATGCCGTCTTCTCTTTCTCGCCGTCAACTTTTTGTCCTTGGCCTGGCCAGCCTGGGGGTCTGGGGGATGGGTCGCCAGGCCCAAAGCCAGATCCCGCCAGCTCCGGTTCGGCGAGTGGCCAGCCTCACCTCCTTGACCGCCGATATTCTCTATCGCCTGGCCCCGGACAAACTGGTGGGGATCCCGGCCGGGCGCTTGTTGGAGGCGGATCCCCGCTTTCAGGGCATAACTCGGCTGGGGCTGGGCAACCAACCTAACCTGGAGCCAATCGTGGCCCTGCAACCGGACTGGGTGGTGGGGGCCAGTGGCTTGCACACGGCTCTGGCAGAACGATTGCAGGCATTGGGGATCCCCACCTATCTCACGCAGGTGGACAGTTGGGCTGCCCTGGAAGCAACCATCGCCACTCTGGCTGCGGCTGTGGGAGTGGATCCGGATCCCTTGCTGCGGGAGTACGGATCGCTTTTGCCCCAGGGGCTGCCCCCGGTTCGCCCCAAAACCCTGCTTTTGGTCGGCACCCAGCCGATTCTTGCTCCCAACCGGCAAAGCTGGGCCGGGGATCTGCTGGAGCGCTTTGGCGCCGACAACCTAACGGCTGCCCTGCAAAGCCAAGGGCAATTTCGCGGCTATGTCACCCTTGCGGCAGAGCGCATCCTGGAAGCCAACCCCGAGGTTTTGTTGGTGGTCAACCCGGAGGCGGCGGATCCCTTGGCGTTTTTCCGTGCCCGCCCCTTTTGGAACCAGTTGAAAGCCGTTCAAACCCAGAGGGTCTATGGATTTGACTACTACGGCTTGGTCAACCCCGGCAACCTAGAGAAAATTAGAGCGGCCTGCGAGCAGTTGGCCCGCGTTTTTTTGGAGGGCTGACCCAAGGGAACGCGGGAGATGGCCTTTTTGCTTGAAAAATTAAAAAATTATTGTTGAAATACCTTTCTAGTCCAAGCTGTAGCGGGTGAGGCGCTGCACCTGATCGGAGCTGAGGCCCAGCTCTTGGGCAATCTGGGCAGCCACCCGATTCGGATCCAGCTCCGGAAATTCAAATTCCAGCTTGCGCAAATGGGGATTGGTGGTCGTCACCTCCACCTTAGTGTAGCCACGGGAGCGGCGGATCTCCGCTTGGATGGAGAGAATATCCAGGGTTAGGATGGCTTGCTGCTGGCTGCGAATGGCCAAAGGCTGCGCCTGCGGGCGGGGACGGCTCAGCACTTGGCCGGTCACCCATTCTCCACCCACCCCAAACAGGATCCCGGCCAGGGGCAAGACCAGCCAGAAGTCGGCCCCCAAGCTGGGCCAGAGCGCTCCGCGCCGCTTACGCGACTGAAGAAGCTTGAAGAGGTTCGCCATGCTTTGAGGGATCCGGGAAACAGCTTTTCTCCGCCATCCTAGCCTGGCAGAGTGGGATCGGTGGGTAGCAAGCGGGACATGCGCATTTTGTTGGTGGAAGACGACCCGGAGCAGTTGGAGCCTTTGCAGGCTGCTTTGGCCAAGTGCGGCCATGTGGTGGACTGCGCCAGCGAAGGGGAGACGGCCGCTTGGCTGATGGAGGAGAAAGCCTACGATCTCCTCATCTTGGATTGGATGCTGCCAGGATCCAGTGGGATCCAACTCTGTCGACAGTACCGCCGCTTGGGGGGATGCGCACCGGTGCTGATGTTAACCGCCAAGGATGCCACATCGGACATCGTGCAGGGGTTGGATGCGGGGGCAGACGACTACCTGGTCAAGCCGGTGGATCTCCTAGAGCTGCTGGCGCGGGTGCGGGCGTTGGGGCGCCGTTCCCCCCAATGGCAAGGCGACAGCCTCAGCCTCGGATCCTTGCAGTTGCATCTGGCCAGCCTCATCCTGGAGCGGCAGGGGCGGCAAGTGCAGCTTTCGGGCAAAGAGTTTCAGTTGATGGAATACCTGATGCGCCATCCCAACCAGGTGCTCAGTCGCGGCCAGATCGAACAGGCGGTGTGGGAGTGGGGCTGTGAGCCGGAAAGCAATGCCGTGGCGGCGCTGGTGCGGCGGTTGCGGTTACGGTTAAAGGAGGTGGAGGCCCAGGATTGGCTGGAGTCGGTGTATGGCCAGGGGTACCGGCTGCGCATCCCCTCCCCGGCAGCAGACCCATAGAAGCAGTTCCTTAGGGGTGGCATGGAGGCCAAAAGAGCCGGGCCAAAGCATTCTCTCCCGCGGCTGGGCTGGGACTGGGCTTCTCTGAGGCCAACTCTTCAGCAGCACCTGAGCCGGAAAGCCGCGACAGAAGAGGCAGGGCTGTTTCAGCACAGCCGCCGTCGCTTGGCCCGCAGCTTTGCCGGGGTGATGGGCGGGATCCTGGTGGTGTTTGCCGCCCTCTTTTACCGCTTGGAAGTGGAGAACCGGTTGCAGGCTTTTGACGAGGAGCTGCAGGGTCAAGCCCGGATTATGGCAGCCGCCATCAAGTACGAGCTGCGCCAGGGGCAGTGGCGGCTGGTCTTGAACGAAGTGCCTTTCTTGGGGAGCAAAACCCAGCCCCTCGAGCATCACCTGGCCTACGTGCGCTGGTTCGATGCCGCCGAGCCCGGTGGGGCAGAGCCGCTGGGATCCCTGCGCCAATACACGGGATCCCCCCCTCCGCTGGAGCTGTTGGCTGGCTCTCCCCACCACCTGTCCTTGGGGTTTGAGACGGTGGCGGAGGAAGGGGGCAGGCTGCTGCGCCAGCTCACCCTGCCGGTGCAACAGGAGGAGCAGATCCTGGGCTACTTGCAACTGGCGGTGCCCCTGGAGCCGCTGCAACTGAGCTTGGGCCGGCTGCGCTGGGGGCTGGGGATCGGGATCCCGCTGACGCTGGGGTTGATCGGCGGGGCCGGCTGGATCTTGGGGGGGCTGGCCATGCAGCCGATTCGCCGCTCCTACGAGCAGTTGCAGCGCTTTACCGCCGATGCTGCCCACGAGTTGCGCGCCCCCCTGGCCGCCCTGATGAGCAATGCCCAGATGGCTCTGCTTGCCCCGGAAGAAGCACAACCCCGTTTGGAAAAAGTGGTGAGCAGCGCCCGCCGCCTCAGCGGGTTAATCGATACGTTGCTGCAGTTGGCCCGCCAGCAGGGATCCCTGCCTTGGGAGGATCTGCCCCTGGTGGATTTGCGGGAGCTGGTGCAGGAGCTGGGCGAACAATACCGGCCCCAAGCGGAGTCCCTGGGGCTTCGCTGGCAATGCGACCTGCCGGGGCCTGCTGGGAAATGGCGGGTGCGCGGGGAAGCGGCTCTGCTGCGGCAGGCGGTTGAAAACCTGCTGCGCAATGCCCTGCAGTACACCCCCGCCGGCGGCACGGTGCAACTGAGCCTGGAAAGCCGGCACCATTGCGTTTGCATCCACGTGAGGGACACGGGCCTCGGCATCCCGCCTGAGCACTTGCCCCACCTGTTCGAGCGGTTTTACCGGGTGGACACGGCCCGCGCCCGCCATACAGGGGGATTTGGGCTGGGCCTGGCCTTGGCCCACCAGATCGTCACCGCCCATCGGGGATCCCTGCGGGTGGCCAGCCAAGTGGGAGAGGGGTCGGTGTTTACAGTGGAGCTGCCCTTGTCATCTTCACGTCATTTTCTTTCGCCATCCTCAGGATAGGCCGCAAGGGAAAGCCCACTGAGCCAACCCCAAACCGGCTTGTCCTGTCGATTGGAGTTTGTAACCATGACGATTCGTGCTTCCTTCACCGGTGCCCTCGGCTGTTCCCTGCCGATTTTGCTGCTCCTCACTCCCCTGGTGCTGGGATCCCCGGCGCAAGCCCAGCGGGGCCGCCGCCCGGCTCTTGGAACCGCAGCCCCCGTGCCAATGCAGCCGAGTTGGCAGAGCCCGCGGGAGCTGGAGCGGGCCAGCCACGACCTGGCCAAAGCCCAGCGGCACCTGGCGGAAGCCAGCTTCTTCGCCCAGCGGGGATCCTCTCCGGAAGCCGCCCGTCTCCTGGAGCTGAGCCGCCAGAGCTTGGCCGAGGCCCAGAACGCTCTGCAAAGGGGGAATGTCTTCGCCGTCCGCGAGCAGGCCAAAGCGGCGGAAAACTTGGCCAAAGCCGCCAAGGCGCTCTACGAAGCGGAGTTGGCTTTGGGAGCCGTCCTGGCCGTTCCTTCTTCGAGGCCCCCTTGCGCGCCCAAGAGTCCCTCAGCCGGCTGCAGGCGGAGATGGCCTTCGCCAACATCACCGCCGGCCCTGTGGCCGAGCTGCAGCAGCAAGCCCAGCAGTTGTTGAGCAGGGTCAATACCGATCCGGGCAGCTACACCTTCGCCGACTACAGCCGCAGCAAGGCTGCCCACCACTCGGCCCGCGCTGCGTTGCATCTGTTGGCGGCAGAGCGCCTGAGCGGTTTGGGATCCCTGGGCAGCCTCTAAGCGCCCCCTGGTTGAGGCAGCCCGCTCTCTTCTCCTAACCCTGCAGCAGTTGCGTTAGAGTGAAGGCCCCCGCCGCGGGGGCCGTTCTTGTTCCCAGAAATCCAGAGTCAATAGCCCACCCTCGTCGAGTGTACCTGCGTTTTCTGCACCTGTGGCACTTCCGCAACTACCGGGATCAGGGGATCCCCTTCGAGGCGCCCAAGACCATCCTGGTGGGGGAGAACGCCCAGGGCAAGACCAACCTTTTGGAGGCAGTGGAGCTCTTGGCCACCTTGCGCTCGCGGCGGGCCAGCCGGGATCGGGAGCTGGTGCAGCAGGGGGAAGAGAGGGCGCGGATTGCCGCCACCGTGGAACGGCTGGGGGTGGCCCACGAGCTGGCAATGGAGCTGCGCAGCCAGGGGGGGCGATCCCTGAGGGTTAACGGCCAGGTGCTACGGCGACAATCTGACTTTTTGGGGCAGGTGAGTGCCGTGGTGTTCTCCAGCCTGGATCTGGAGCTGGTGCGAGGGGGGCCAGAGGCGCGACGCCATTGGCTAGACGGGGTGTTAATCCAACTGGAGCCTGTTTATGCCGACTTGGTGGAGCAGTATCGCCAGATCCTCAAGCAGCGCAATGCCCTCTTGAAGCAGGATCCCAAGGATTCCATCCCGCCGACGCAAGGAGCCGCCAGCAACAAAGCTTCTCAGATGGCCTTCTGGGACGCACAACTGGCCACCAGCGGCAGTCGTATCGTGCGCCGTCGCGCCCGGCTGTTGCAGCGGCTAGAACCCCTGGCCGCCCGCTGGCACCAAACCATCAGCGGCGGACGGGAGACCCTCAACCTCACCTATCGCCCCCAGGTGCCCCTGCCGGATCCCCAGGCCGATCCCGCGGCGGTTCAGGCCCAATTCTTGGCAGAGATCCGCGCCAAGGCTGCTGCCGAACAGGCCCTGGGCACTTCCCTGGTCGGCCCCCACCGGGACGAGGTGGAGCTGAGCCTCGACGGACGGCTGGCTCGTGCCTACGGATCCCAGGGGCAGCAGCGCACCTTGGTCTTGGCCCTCAAACTGGCGGAGCTGGAGCTGATTGAGCAGGTGAAGGGGGATCCGCCCTTGCTGCTGTTGGACGACGTGCTGGCGGAGCTGGATCTGCACCGCCAAAACCAGCTCTTAGGGGCCATTCAAGAGCGGGTGCAAACTTTGGTTACCACCACCCACCTAGGATCCTTTGACACCGCTTGGCTTAAGGGAGCGCAAATCCTTCACGTGCACCAGGGGCAGATCTCTCCCTCCCCCGCCTCACTCCCCTTGGCTTAAAGCAAGTCAATCCCCCAGCATACTCCCCTCTCCCTCTGGGAGAGGGGCCGGGGGGGAGGGCTGGGAGAGGGGCCGGGGGTGAGGGCGGGTCGGCGGCAAAGTGTCTTAGTCTTGTTTGAAACGACTCTATCTTCCTCCGTGCCGGTTAACTTCAGGACAACCTTCGCGTGG
>NZ_JANSJD010000008.1:105159-119408 GCF_047462395.1 Synechococcus sp. H55.7 | reverse complement strand
AACAGCAACCGGGGCTGGGAACCAGCCTCGTGAGTCTTGGATGCTTCAGCTCTACTTCAGAGACCCGGTACACGGGATCGATGAAGCAACTGGGGCAGAAGAAGAGACAAAAGCTCTGCTGCCAAGCGGGTGAGGAAACCCCACCCGCCTACGCGGTGGGGTAGTTCATTGAACTCAATACCATAACGTCCTGTAAGAGACCACCACTCCCGGTTGAGGGCTGCTCTTCAACACAAAGCCAGTCAGGGCACACGCAGTTCACGGCGCAGGTGCCGGGAGCTGCTGCAACGCCTGTCTGGCAGGGAGAGGCGCTTTCAAGCGTGGGTGAACCACTGCATCTCCACTGGCGTCAGCGGGACGGAGTCCTTTGTGATTGCGCTTTTGGGGGCTGCTGTAAACCAGCCCAGAGGCCCGTGGTTGGCTTGTCAACTGCAGGGCTACCAAAAGCCCGTACTCTATACGTCAGCATGAGTGCGGGTAGTTTACAACATCCAAAAGGCCTTATCAGGTTTAAAGTGAGGAGTAACCCGACAAAGAGTGAGGCTTGACCATGACGCTGGCTCAGGAGGCAACTGCCCAAGTTCCCGCCTTTTGCGAAGGGATCCAATACTTTGGGGATCCCTGGCCGGAATTCGATCGCCTGGGCCAGGAACCTGCAGTGGATGCTGCCACAGGCAAGCTGCGGGATCCCGGCAGTCGCATGGCCGCCTACCAGACCTTGCTCTATGCCGATGCGCTGCGCTACCTCACCCTGCAGATGACCGCCAGCAAAGCCTCGGGCCACCCAGGCGGCTTTGCCAGCCAGGCGGAAGCCTATGCCGCTTTGGTGTACCTGGGCCAAAAGAACATCCCCACCGAAGTGGGCCACCACGCCCCCGGCTTCTACGCCGCCATGTTCTTGGATGGATCCCTGGCCGAGATGGGCATCCACACGGTCTCTGACTTGCGGGCCCGCTTCCGGGAACGGGAAGGGCTGTTGGGCCACCTTTCTGGCTACATCCCCGGCTTGCTGGCGCCGGCAGGGCCACTGGGGCAAGGGCAGCACTTTGCCATGGCCGGCGCCCTGCTCTACCCGGATCGCCTCTTCCCGGTCACCATCGGCGATGGGGGCCTGGGGGAGCCCTACGTGATGAGCTCCATGATCCACTTTCACACCGCCTTCCCGCAGCGCACCAACTTCCTACCGGTGCTGGTCTGGAACGGCTACAGCCAAGAGCACCACAGCATGATCTCCACCCTCGCCAACGCCCAGATGGTTGAGTACTGGCGGGGCAACGGCTTTGAGGAAGTGGTGCTGGTGGATGCCAAAGACTTCGACGATGCCCAGCAGCCTGGCCCTTACGTCGATAGCACCCAATTTTCTCTGAAAGCCCGCTTGGCCTTTGCCCAGAGGGTACTGACCGAGATGGAGCGGGCCATTCAGTCAGCTCTAAGCGGCCACCTGACGGTTTTCATCCTCAAGCAACTGAAAGGGGCGGGCGTGCACGCCAAGGGATCCAAATCCCACAACCTCTACGCCCACCACACCTTGGATAACCCCGACATCGTGGCCGCTCTGCAAGCGCGGGCCCTGCACCCAGCCGCTTGGGCCCTGGTGCGCCAAAACTGTGAACGGGCTGCTGGGGGGCCGGCAGCCAAGGTGGTGGTCACTGAGTCTGTCCGCCCTCTGCCGCCGCTGGGATCCCTCAACTTAACTGAGTTCCCCCTCGGCGATAAGCAAGTCTCCACCACGGCCATCGGCACCCTGGTGGTGCAGGTGGGGCAGAAAGATCCCGACTTTCTGGTGGCCAATGCCGATGGTAACGAGGCTTCCGGCATCGCCAACGTCAACCAAGGTCTCAAAGTGATCCACCCCACGGCGGATCCCCTCTACAACCAACAGCCCCAAGGGCAGGTCTACGAACCCCTCAGTGAAGATGCCTGCGCCGGCTTGACAGGGGGCCTGGCGCTCTTTGGCGGGCGCTCCCTCTGGTGCTCCTATGAATCCTTTGCCGTCAACGGCCTGCCCATCTGGCAGACGGTAACCCAGGCGATGGCCGAGCTGCGCCGCCCCACCCCTGCCGCTATTGCCCTCTTCACAGCTGGAGCATTGGAACAGGGACGCAACGGCTGGACCCACCAACGCCCGGAAATCGAGGCCTACCTGGCGGCTATGATGCGCAACGGCAACATCTTCCCCCTCTTTCCCCCCGACGCCAACTGTGCCCAAGCCGCCTACGAGTGGGCCTTATCGACCTTCAACAAAGGGATCCCGATCTTTGCCAGCAAAACCCCCCTGCCCATCCGCACCACCCTGGAACAAGCGCGCCAAGCCGTGGAGCAGGGCTGCACTGTGCTGCAGGAACTGCCTGGATCCCGCACTGTGGTCTTTGCCGTGGTGGGAGATATGATCCTTCTGCCAGTCTTTGCGGCGGCTGACCAGCTCCAGGCCCAGGGGATCGGCAGCAAAATTGTTTCGGTAGTCAACCCTCGCCGTCTCTACCGCCCCAGCGATATAGCCTGGTCCACCTGTGCCCAACCCGATGGGGAGTTCATGTCTGACCAGGAGTTTGCCGCTTGGTTTGCCGGCGCAGCCCTTATCGGCGTGACTGGCGGATCCAGCCTGATGTTGGAGCCCCTGTTGTTGCGCTACACCGGCCCGCGCGATATTTTTGCCTGGAAACGCGGCGAAACCACCGCCACCCCTGCCGAACTCATGGACTACAACGGCCTAACGGCCCAGGCGCTGGCAGAGCGAGCCAAGCAACTGCTAGGCTGAGGGGCACATTGGGATCCCTTCAGTCTATGACCAGTGCTATCCCCCTCCGAGAGAAGCTTGAGAGGATATCCCCCACCGAGGGCAAGGAGCAAGTCATTGTCCAACATTTCGCTATCCCCTTGCTCCATGAGCTAGGCTTTGGAGACCTGGAGATTAGGCCTGAGTTTGAAACAGGGTGCGGAGAAGTAGACTTTGCGGCTAGAAAAAACACACAACATACAGACATCTTCTTCAACTCTAGGAAAAACCCATACCTTCTCTTGGAAGTTAAGTCCAGGACAGTCAATCTTAGTGAGGGATCCGCTGCCTGTAGAGATGCAGTAGATCAAATAAAAAGGTACTTGCTTGGAGAGCATTGCAAATCAGCAAGGTGGGGAATAATTACCAATGCAAATTACATCCAGCTCTGGAGGAGACACGGGAAGGTTGTTCACCCTGTTACAGCAAACCTTGCTATCAACCTGGATAACATTGAGAACATCGTGCATGATTTACGAAACAAGATAGAAAACTACGAGCGCGCTTTGACCATATGTGTGTACAACAATAAAGGCGGTGTGGGCAAAACAACAACGGTTATTAACCTTGCAGGAGCATTAGCATATAAAGGGAAAAAAGTCTTAGCTGTTGACTTTGATTCCCAAGGAGATTTGACAAGAAGCTTGGGAGCTACTCCTGGAAAAGTTACACTAACGCAGTGTTTAAAGGATCCCAGGATAGACGTCCACACGATTGTTCAGACATATAGGCTCAAGACACCTAAGGGAATAGTTTCCGTCTTCAACCTCATCCCAAGAGACTCTGAGCTGGAGAAACTGACCGACAGCGAAAATGCAGCCTATATCCAGAAAGGAACCAAGCGCCTTCGGGATCTGCTTGCCCCCCTTCGTCGTGAGTATGACTACATCCTAATCGACTGCCCAACTCAGTGGCTTTACTTCAGCCAAAGTGGACTTTTTGCTGCCGATGTTGTTTTGATACCTACCCGACCTGACGATCTGTCTTCTTTAAATAATGCTGTTAGGGTAATCACTAAGTTCGTTCCAGAGACCGCTAAATCACGACATGACGGAGGCCCCATCGCCTTGCCTATCTTTTTTAATGGTGTCTCTTCGGGAAGTCAACACACTATTCAACTAGCGAACGAAGAAATACGAAAGTTTATCAACCAAGAAGAAAATGTATGCTTAGTTTCGTATTTCTGGCCGCGTTTTAAGAAGGGCAATGAAGACAAAAGCATTTTTAAAATACCCGACTATACAGTGATATCTTCTGCCACTTTTGCTCGAATCCCTGCTGTCTTTAAGTACAAGAAAGTTTTAGAATACTACCAAAGTCTCGCCGGCGAGTACTTTATCGATGAGTGAGTTCTCCGATCTCGGCAAGCTGGTTAACTTACCCCTTGAGAGCATCATGCCTGCCGAGGGGTTTTCTGCTCCCTCTTTCCTGGTTACTGCAGCAGCCGCTCGGTTAAGGGCAACAGGAGGGCGCAACTGGGTGCCGCTGCTAGTGGTTGAGGCTGGCGACTACCAGTACAAGGCCATTGGCAACCATTTTGTCTATGCAGTTGCTCAAGAAGCAGGGCTGGAGAGGCTCTGGTGTATTATTGTTGACCCAGCTCCGGAGCAGGTGGAGCAGGCCCAAGTTCTCGCCAGAGAAAGGGTTCCGAAGGTCAATCTGACGGAGGCTTCTAGGGAAACTATCTTGGCTGCGCTGAGATACCTGGCTGAGCAGCCCGGCACCCCCCTCAAGGGAGTTGATCTAACCATTGCAGCCGCGCGAATTGCAGAGGCAGATAGGAGCTGGTGGCAGAACTTAACTCCCATAACCAAGCTAGGATGCAGAATTACGCGAGGCAAAAAATTAGATGCCCTAAAAGAAGTTTTTTTTCTAACTCCTACAGCGCCGCCTCCCAGTAAGCAGAAATCGTCCAAAAAATCCACAGCATCTGCCAGTGCCAAGAAAACAAGCTCAACTCGCTCGCGGAAAAAGACAGAGGGAGAGAGGGGCTAGGGATAGCGCTCCGCGTCGCCGGCGCGTTCGCGGCAGCGTTGCGTAGCAACAACGGCGCGACAAAAAACCTTTCATTGCTATTTGAATTGAATTAAATAACTATAACTCTCAAACCCATTTCATCTTCATTCAGCCTTCATTCAGCAAAGGGTTCAATTCTGCGGCTAGGATGCGGATAGCTCGCTCCTGGCAAAGACAAACCACTCAACCTGCAGGTACTCGACAAAGGGTTGAGCCACTCACTTCCGTGTGGAAAGGTTCCCCTTCCTGGGGAAAATCTTCCCGAAAATGGGCCCCTCGGCTTTCCTCTCGCAGCAGCGCCCCCTGTGCCACCAGGCGAGCGAGCAAAAGTAGACTGCCGGCCTCCGCCTCTTCCCGGCTGGCCCAGGGCTTCTCCTCTAGGGGCAGGGCTTCTGCAAAAGCCAGAAAAGCTCGCAGCCGCTCGCCCTCCCGCACCACGCCCAGGGCTTCTCCCACTTGCGGCTTGAGCTTGGGGAGAAGAGAGGGTGGCGCAGTGAGCACAGGTAGTGCCTGGGGCTGCCGAGGGGGGCCGTGTAAATCTTGCAAGGCGGCCAGAGCGGCCCGCTTGCCCATGACCAGCCCTTCCAAAAGGCTGTTGGAAGCTAGGCGATTGGCCCCATGCAAGCCCGTGGAAGCCACCTCCCCCGCTGCATAGAGGCCCGGCAAGCTGGTGAAGCCGCCAGCGTCGGTGCGTACCCCACCCATCACGTAGTGAGCCGCAGGAGCGACTGGGAGAAGATCTGTTGTGGGATCCAGCCCCAAGGCGCGGGCAGAGGCGACGATGCTGGGAAAGCGTTCCCCCAAATGCTCAATGCTGCGCAGGTCGAGGTAGACCGCCCCCGTCCGCTGCCGCTCCCAGAAAACAGCCTGGGCCACCACATCCCGCGGCGCCAGCTCGCCCAGCTCCGCATAGCGAGGCATGAAACGCTCCCCCCAGGCGTTGAGCAGAACCGCTCCTACCCCTCTGGCGGCCTCGCTCACCAGTGCCCCATTGGGCAAGGCCGTAGGGTGAAATTGCACAAACTCCAGATCCCTCAAGATGGCTCCGGCGCGCCAGGCCAGCACCATTCCATCGCCGCTGGCCCCCGGTGGAGCCGTGGAGATGGGAAAGAGGCTGCCAAATCCTCCCGTAGCCAGGAGAACCGCCCCGGCCTTCACCTGTACCGGCCCTTCAGGGCCGAGAAGCAGGGCTCCCGCCACTCTGTCTCCCGCCAGCAAAAGGCTGAGAGCCGTGTAGCCCTGCAAAGGCGGCCTGCTGAGACGGGCCAACAGGCCTCTGAGCAGCCACAGCCCGCTGCGATCCCCCCCCAGGTGACGCACCCGTGCCCGCGAGTGGCCTCCTTCTCGCACCGGCTCGGGATGGAAAGGCAGTCCCCAAGACAAAAGTTTCTCCAGGTGAAAGGGCGCTTCCTGCAAGATGGAGCGGGCCACCTTTGCTTCCACCAGGCCGCGGCCTGCCTGCAGGGTGTCCTGGAGATGGGCCGCCACATCCGTCGCGTCCAGAGGAAAAGCCACCCCCCCCTGCGCCCAAGGCGTAGAGCCAGAGGGCAAGGGATCCTTGCTCACCACCAGGGTTCTTGCTCCCTCAGCTTCCGCCCACAGGGCTGCGTACACTCCCGCCACCCCGGCTCCCAGGATCAGCAGATCCGTTTCCCATCGCGATAGCGCTGCAGTTCCCGACAGACCCTCTTGCAAGGGCGGCACGTAGTCCTTGCGCCTCACCTCTAGGCCCCGGCAGGGATCGCCAGCATGGCCAGGATGGACTGGCGGGCCTTCGCAGCCACCGCCTCCGGCACCCGGATCACGGGGCGCATCTCCAGCAGGGAGCGGCGGATCTTCTCCAGGGTGATCTTCTTCATGTACTCGCAGACGGCATCCGCCTTCACAGGGATGAACGTCTTGTCGGGGGCTTCCTTCTTCAGGCGGTGGAGAATGCCCACCTCGGTGGCGACCACGAACTCCCGGCAGGGCGAACTCTTGGCATGGCGCACCATGCCCTCGGTGGAAAGGAGCTTGGCATCGGGTTTGAGAAACAGACAACTGGAGCCACAACTGCATTCGGGGTGAATGAGGAACTCTGCCCCAGGATGCTCTTCCACCATCGCCTTGAGGTGCTCTTCCCGAATGCCGACATGCACGTGGCACTCGCCGGGAAACAAATCCAACTCCCTGCCTGTCACCTGCGCCACGTGGGCCCCCAGGAACATATCTGGCACAAAAAAGATGGGGCGATCCGGGGGCAGGCTGGCCACCACTTGAACCGCGTTGGCGCTGGTTACGCAGACATCGGCCAGGGCCTTGATCGCGGCGGCAGTGTTGACATAAGCAACCACCAGGCCTTCTGGGTTGGCCTCTTTCCAGCGCAGCACATCTTCGGGGCAGATGCTATCGGCCAAGGAGCAGCCCGCCTCCAGATCCGGCAGCAGCACCGTTTTTTCCGGGTTGAGGATGGCCGCCGTCTCAGCCATAAAGTGGACGCCGGCAAAGACGATGACCTGGGCGTTGGTCTTCTGCGCCTCGCGAGCCAGTCCCAAGGAGTCTCCCACAAAGTCCGCCACCTCCTGCACTTCGGGGAGCTGATAGGAATGAGCAAGAATAACCGCCTGTCTCTCCTGTTTGAGCTGAGCAATTTCCCGGACGGTCGCAGCAGCGTTGCCTCGCAACAGGGTTTCTCCTTCCATTACTTCCTAACGGTTTTGTTCCTCTGTGAGCTGGAGCGGAGCACTTTTTGGGCAGAGCATAGCTCCCGCAGGTGGTCAACTCCGCTTTGGAGAAGCATCTGAGCCGGCAAGAGAAGCCTTTCGTAACAGCGGGACGGAGCCGAGCCCAGGTTGTCTTCTCAAGCTAGCATCAAAAGCAGTGCCCCGCGAGAGCGTGTCTCAGGGCGGCACCACCAGCAAAGAGAGATCCAAGGCCTTGGCGGAGTGGGTAAGCGCCCCGACGCTGACGTAGTTCACGCCTGCCTCGGCAACTTGCCGGGCCCGTTCCAGGTTCATGTTGCCGCTGGCCTCCAGAGGAACCTTGCCGCCCACCCGTTGGACGGCGGCCCGAGTTGCTTCCAGGGTGAAGTTATCCAGGAGGATGAGATCGGCGCCTGCCGCCAACGCCTCTTCCAGTTCTTGGAGATCCCGCACCTCGACCTCCACCTTGAGGTGGTGGGGAGCGCCTTCCTTGGCCCGTTTGACGGCTGTCAAAACCCCCCCCGCGCTGCGGTCGCAACAGAGTTGCGTAGCAATGATGTGGTTCTCTTTGATCAAGATGCCGTCGAAGAGGCCAAAGCG
The DNA here is from genome assembly GCF_047462395.1 of Synechococcus sp. H55.7. NCBI lineage: Bacteria > Bacillati > Cyanobacteriota > Cyanophyceae > Synechococcales > Synechococcaceae > Synechococcus > Synechococcus sp. H55.7. The sequence continues at coordinate 111,335 of NZ_JANSJD010000008.1, read as the reverse complement.
GTGGTTTTTGCCGCCCCCTACTCGTACTGCATACTTCTCCAGGGCGCGTAGGCCAGGGGTGGTCTTACGGGTGTCCAGAAGCTGGGTTGAGGTTCCTCGGAGAGCTTCTACATAGGAGCGGGTGAGCGTGGCAATGCCGGACAGCCTTTGGAGAAGGTTGAGCGCCAGCCTCTCCCCCGCCAGAATCCCCCGCAGGGATCCCTTGAGATGAGCTACCTCTTGGCCAGCAGCTACTGCGGCCCCCTCTTCCACCCAAGGGGTGAACTCTACCTGGGGATCTGCCAGCCGGAAGACTTTTTGGGCAATCTCCAGGCCCGCCAGGATCCCCGGCTCCTTGGCCAAAATCACCGCCTCGCCCTTCAGTCCTGGGGGCAGGGTCAGCTCTGTGGTGAGATCGCCGTGACCCAGATCTTCCCGCAGCCAAGCGCGAAGGATCTCCTCAGGCAAGTCAACTTTGTCCATTGTTTTAGCTGGTGGGGGTAGAGCTGGTTGTATGAGACGGCTTTGCCAGGATCTGATACAACTTTTGCCCTAGGGGGTGTTTTGCGGCGTTTCCTCTGCCGGGCTGGGCGCCGTATCCGGCTCTTGGGCGAGGGCAGAGTCCTCAAGGCTGGGAGCGGTTTCTTGCTCCTTAAGAGGAAGCTGGGCGGCAACAGGCTCTGGGGCAGAAGGGGAGGGCGCAGTCGGGATCGCGGCTTCTTCTTCGGGAGCAACCGCAGGTGGCTGGGCAGCTTCTTTTTCTTTTTGCTGTTCGTAGCGCCGGCGTTTGTTGCCCTCGTCCACCAGCACGTACACCAGACTGAGGAGAGAGAGCCCCGCCGTTCCGACTAAAACCCAAAGTAAATTGTTGTCTATGGTCATGGGTGAGCTCCGTCAAACGCTGCTGCCGGTGGAGGAACATTGCTCCTTAAGGCTCGATCTTACCGTTGAAGCTGCTCTGCCTAGCTGAAAGATCCGGAAAGATGGAATTCATGAGTTGTGTGCCTCATGCGTTATCTCAAGTTCTACAAGCCCTACGGTGTGCTCACCCAATTTACCGACCAAGAGGGGCGGCCTACGCTCAAGTCTTTTATCCCGGTGCCCAGGGTCTATCCGGTGGGTCGATTGGATCGCGACAGCGAAGGGCTGCTCCTGCTGACCGATGATGGCATCCTCAATGCCCGCTTGATCGATCCCAAGTTCGGCCACGAGCGCACCTACTGGGTTCAGGTGGAAGGGATCCCCACCCCCCAGGCCCTACAACAGTTGCAACAGGGGCTGATCATCCAAGGGCGAAAAACGCGCCCGGCCCAGGTTAAAGTCTTGGCCGAGGAACCCAACCTGCCGCCACGGGATCCCCCCATTCGCTTTCGCCGCTCCATCCCCACCACCTGGCTGGAACTGACGCTGCGGGAGGGTCGCAATCGACAGGTGCGCCGCATGACTGCCGCTGTTGGGATCCCAACTTTGCGGCTGGTTCGCGTTGGACTGGGGCCGCTCTCTCTGACGGGGCTTGCTCCCGGCCAGTGGCAGGATCTCAGCGAGGCAGAACTGGCTCAGTTACAGCAATACTGTTTCTAATCACCAAGCAGTTGTTGTTTTTATCAAGTTGTCTTTATCAAAAAGTTGGGTCTAAAACTCCAGGCTTTTCTTGGTTTTGGATGTATGGTCATTTCCAACCGGATTAAGACACTTCGCCGCCAATCCAACTCCTCTCCCGGCCCTCTCTCCCAAGGGGCGAGGGGGAGAAGACTCAGAACCCTCTCCCTCTGGGAGAGGGCAGGGTGAGGGATCAACGAGGGATCAATTTGTAGTCCATTTAGCACAAGGTCAGTTACCCAATAGCGATGTTGCCCTCACCCCCGGCCCCTCTCCCTCTGGGAGAGGGGAGTTAGAGCGGCGCGTAGCAATGTAGAGAAACGTTTCGTTGCTATTTGAAATGACTATAATTTGAGATCATGAAAGCTTGATAAAAGCACAGTCTCTACTCTACAAACCAATAGAGGCGAAACTCAGCCGACCTACTGAACAGACGGATCCATTTGGCTGGGGAAAAGACCCGGCTAGCATCGAAGCCACCCCTCCGCTGCGCTTATGGACTTGCCGAAAACTCTGCTTGGGGAGATCCCTCTCTACCACCATGAGTCCGTTCTGACTGAAGAGGTGGTGGCCTATCTGCAACCAAGGAGTTCGTCCCGCGAACGGCAGGGCGGCACCTTTTTGGACGTGACGGTGGGAGGGGGTGGACACAGCTTGGTGCTGCTACAAAGAGGAGCAGAGCGAGTGGTGGGGCTGGATCGGGATCCGGCAGCTCTGCGGGCGGCCCAGGCGCGTTTGGCCGCAGCAGGGATCCCCGACAGTTGCCTCCGACTCTGGCACCTCAACTTTGCCGATTTCGATCTGCAGCAGCACGGCTTTCGGGATGAGCAAGGGCAGGGGATCCCCTTCGATGGCATCGTGGCCGACCTGGGGGTGAGTTCGCCACAACTGGACTCTCCTGAGCGAGGATTTAGCTTTCGCCGGGAGGGGCCGCTGGATATGCGCATGGATCCCGGTGCTGATCTGGAAACCGCTGCCGATTGGGTCAATCATCGCCCGGTGGAAGACTTGATCGACATTTTCACCCGCTATGGCGAAGAGCGATTTGCCCGCCGCATCGCCCACCGCATCGAACAGTCGCGCCCCCTTTTCACCACCACCCAACTGGCCCAGGTGGTTTGCCAGGCGGTACCCCCGGCAGCGCGGCGAGGCCGTATCCACCCGGCCACCCGGATCTTTCAGGCGTTGCGCATTGCCGTAAACCGAGAACTCGAGGCTTTGGAAACCTTGCTGGCTCAGGCTCCCACTTGGTTAAAACCCGGCGGCAGGTTGGCCGTGATCAGCTTCCACAGCCTGGAAGATCGCCTGGTGAAATGGGCCTTTCGCACAGATCCCCGCTGGCAGGTGCTCACTCCCAAACCCGTGTGCCCTTCCGAGCTGGAACAGCAACGCAATCCGCGTGCCCGTTCTGCCAAACTGCGAGTGGCTGCCCGCCGAGCGGCGCCGTGATTGCCCTCCACCTCGCCTGGAGGTTTGATTTAGCACCCTGCGTCTCATCGTGGAAAGCTGCTGCAGATCGGATAGAGTGGGTCGGAAAAGGACTCCGTCCCGCTGGCGCGAACGGCAGCGACCCATTGCTAGCGTTGTGACGTTGGCACTTGGTGTGTGTGAGGTTTGAACTCTATGATCAGCCAGCCTTTGAACACAGGCCGTGGCCGCCGCCCTTTTCCACTGCAGAGCAAAACCGCGACCTTGCCTGCCCGCCGCCACCCAAGGACGGTTGCCCACGCCAGCAAAGTCAGTCGCCCCCAGCCCTTAAAATCGGCTCATCCCCACAGTCGGGATCCCGTCTGGAAAAAACATCTGGTCAGGTGGCAACAGATCTCCACAGGCATGGCCATTGTCTCGGGGTTGGCGGTGCTGGGCCTCTACAGTTGGACTGTGCATACCCAAAGCCAATGGAGCCAGCGTTACCAGGTGTGGCAGCAGATGCAGCGCAACGAACGGCAGTTTCTGCTGGCTCAAGAATCCATCGCCAATGCTCTGCGGGAAGTTGCCGACCGCTCCGACATGGTGCCGCTGGTGCCGGAGCGGATGATCGAGGTGCCTTTCGCCTCCCCTGGCCCAGTTGAACCCCATCCAGGCCACCAGGCCGCGCTCCGCGCCGCTAGCCCGACCGAAAAAGCCCCGCCCTTTTATCCGGTTGGGTACTAGTCCAACGGATCCAATCGATAGCGGCTGAGCCAGTGATCCAAATGCACTTCCTCCTCATCCAGCAGTTGGGCGTTGATCAACCCCCGTTTAAAAGCAAGGCGGATGGCGCGGGCCCGCAGGCTGAAGGTGGTTCCCCACTCGTCGCTCTCGATTTGGTCGTTGCTCACTTCTAACTTGTCGTAGAGGTTGCGCAGGCGGTTGGTGACCCCTCGGCGGGACAAAAAGCGCCGTGCGGCAATGGCCTGGTCGGTGAGGCCGAGGGCAATGTCCACCAACACCTCATACTCCGCATCGCTGAGACCCGTAATTTTGTTTTGTGAACGGGAATCGACCCCGCGCACTTCCCGATCGATCACGCATTGCTCGTCCTGCACCACCGCTTGGATGGCGCTGACCAATTTTTCATCGGTGCAATTTTTCAAAAGGTAACCATAGACGGTTTGCGGGGGCACAATCTTGTGCAGCTCCCGCACATAGACTTCATCGGCAAAATGCGACCAAAAAATGATGCGTGTGCTGGGGCACTCTGACCACACCTGGCGGGCCACCTCGATCCCGGTCATCTCGGGCATGCGAATATCCATCAACACAAAGCTGGGGTGGTGCTGACGGTAGAGATCCAGCGCCTCTCTGCCGTTCGAGGCTGTGTACACCGGGCCAAATTCAGGCAAATGTTGCGTCAGTAGGCTGTGTACATGCTGACGGTAAAGAACGTCATCTTCAGCAAGGAGGGTACTCACAGGTCTTTGTCAGAGCTACCGGATGTTTTCTGTCTGTTCATCTCCTAACCCACACCTACGCGGGAAGACAAGGTTCTCTTGAGCAGTACCCAAGGGATCCTGTTACCGGCTGTGGTCGGGTGCTAGCGCTGGTCTAGGCTGTTTCTGGGGCAGAGGCCAAAAACGCCTCGATTTCAGGGCGCCGGGGCAAGCTGGGTTGGGCTCCCGCGCGGGTTACGGCCAAAGCAGCGGCGGCATTGGCAAAGCGCAAGGCTTCCCTCAGGGATCCCCCGGCAGCCAGACAAGCGGCCAACGCCCCACAAAAACCATCTCCGGCAGCAGTGGTATCCACCACCTCTACGGGATGGGCCGGCCAATGGCCCCTTTCTTCCCCATCGGCCCAAACGAACCCTGCCCCTCCCAAGGTGAGGATGACGGTTGGGATCCCCTGCTTCTGCAATTCTTGAGCCACCTTTTGAGCTTGTTCCGGCGTTTCCACAGGAGACTGGGCAAGGTCGGCGGCTTCGATTTCGTTGAGCACCAGGTAGCGAACCTGGCGCAACAGGGATCCCGGCAAGGGTGCGATGGGCGCAGGATTGAGCAAAATGGGGATCCCCTGGGCAAAGGCTTGTTCTGCTGCAGCCTGCACGGTGGGCAGAGGAATTTCCAGTTGCAGCAGAAGCAGAGCCACCGGGGTAAAGGGAGGCAAATGCGCTGGCAAATAGCGACCATTGGCGCCAGGGCTGACCACGATCCGGTTTTGCCCGCTTGCATCCACGGTGATGAGAGCCACGCCGCTGGGCCCTTCCAACTGCCTCAGGTGACGGGTATCGACGCCGTTTTGCTCCAGGTTCTCTCTCAGCAGGCGGCCAAACCCATCGGATCCCACCGCCCCCCACATCTCCACTTGGGCTCCTGCTCGTGCCGCTGCCACCGCCTGATTGGCCCCCTTGCCGCCAGGGTAGGTGGCGTAGTCGGATCCCAGCACCGTTTCGCCAGGGCCGGGATGGCGGGGCACCTGCACCACCAAATCCATGTTCAAACTACCCACCACTCGGATTGGGCCTGCCATCGGGTTTGGGGGAGAATCCTGTCGGCAAAGCAGAAGTCTTTGACTCTTGGGCAGCTATTGTATCAGCCGCCGGTTTGGCCGGGGATCCCGTTAACAATACCCCACCACGTGGCAAAGGCCATCGGGAGGGATCTGAAGGTTGACGATCCCGACTATCCTGGTAGGCGTTGACCAAGGGGGCAGGCTGATGTTGCTGACAACCACAGATGTGCTGCAAGGTGTGGAGATCGAGCGCTACCTGGGCATCGTCACCGCCGAGGTGGTCTACGGCAGCAATGCCTTGCGAGATTTCTTTGCCGGCATCCGCGATATTATTGGCGGGCGCACGGGAGCCTACGAGCGCGTCTTCGAGCAAGGCCAAAAAGAAGCCATAGAAGAGCTGGAGCGGCGAGCCAAACGCCTGGGGGCAGATGGCGTCATCGGCATCGCCATCAACACCGACACCATCAACATCGATCAAACCGGCGTGCTGCTGCTCATCACCGCCACCGGCACTGCCATTAAGCTCGGCTGAAGTTCTGGGGGTATGGTCGTTTCAAATAAGATTTAAGACACTTTGCCACCAGCCCCTCTCTCTGAGGGATGACCCTCACCCCCAGCCCCTCTCCCAAGGGGCGAGGGGGAGAAGACTCAGAACCCTCTCCCTCTGGGAG